>JACENB010000100.1 GCA_013867245.1 Nitrosopumilaceae archaeon | reverse complement strand
GATTAGAAGGACATTTTGTTTTAGGTCATGTTGATGGTGTAGGAATTATCAAAAAAATTCTAAAAAAGCCTAAAGAGGTTCAAGTTTGGTTTGAAGTACCTAAAAAATTATCAAAATATGTAGTCAAAAAGGGCTCAATTGCAGTTGATGGAATCAGCCTGACTGTAACTGACATTAAAAAAAATCTTGCATCTGTATCACTGATCCCTCATACAATTGAAGTCACAAATTTTCAAACAAAAAAAGTAGGCGACAAAGTTAATATTGAAACTGACATTCTTGGAAAATACATTCTAAAATAAACCTGTTAATCTACAACTTTAGTGGTAATTACCAATTTTTAAGTAAACTTTATAATCAGTTTGAGGATTTTTTTGTTTATGTCTCTAGAAACTGCACTACAATCTCTAAAAAGAGGTGAATTTGTGCTCTTGTTTGATTCTGCTGGAAGAGAAAATGAGATTGATATGATGGTTGCAGCAGAATTTGTTACTCCTGAGCATGTTGCACGAATGCGTCAACATGCAGGCGGATTACTATGTATTGCAATAGACAATCAATTTGCAAAATCACTTGAACTAAAATACATGCACGAAATTTTAGCTGACTCTTCAATTTCTAACAAAGAAATGATTATGGGATTAGCACCTTATGGTGATCATCCCACATTTTCATTATCCGTAAATCATTATCAAACGTATACCGGAATTACTGATAATGACAGATCATTAACAATAAGAGAAATGGCAAATATCTACAATGTTGAAAATAAACAAAAAAAGTTTGCATCGTCTTTTAAAACTCCAGGACATGTTCCTTTACTAATTGCATCAAAAGGTTTGCTAGCAGCACGTCAAGGACATACAGAAATGTCTGTTTATCTTGCACAAATTGCAGGTTTGACACCAGTAACTGCAATATGTGAAATGATGGATGCTGAAACATATACTGCATTATCTGTTGATAAAGCAGAAAAATTTGCAAAACAAAATGGAATTCCATTAATTGATGGCAAAGAACTATTAGAATACGCTAAGGTGCATTAATTTTGAATATTGCTATAGTAGTTTCGGAATTCAATGACGAAGTGACATCTAGAATGCTTTCAGTGGCCCAAGAAAAAGCTGATTCACTAAAATTAAAAATAACTCACACCTGTTATGTTCCTGGTGCATATGATATGCCCATAATTGCCGATGCGTTATTGAAAAAAGATAATGTTGATGCTGTAGTTACTCTGGGTGCAATTATCAAAGGACAAACAAAGCATGATGAAGTAATTTCTCATGCTGCTGCTCAGGCACTTACTGATTTATCCATAAAACACCAAAAACCTGTATCTTTAGGAATATCTGGTCCAGGTATGCAAGAAAGACACGCTCATGCTAGAATTAGACCTGTAGCCGAACGTGCTGTAGAGGCAGTAGTCAAAATTTCATCAGAACTAAAAAGGATTCAAAAATGATTCAACTAAGTATTTTAAAAATTACAGGTTATGGTCCATGGACTTTGACTTTGGGAAGTGACAGAGAGCATGAATTACAAATGCTTCAGGCATCTTTGTACAAACAATTACAAAAATTGTTTTCAGAAAAAAACTGCCTTGTTTTTTTAAATAGGGCTGATGAATTTTTTGTAGTCTCAAACGGTATTGGATTAGAAGAACATATTGAAATTCAAAAAACTCTTGAAAAATCTTTTGAAATACACCTGACAATCTCAATTGGCTTTGGCGAATCCCCATTTGAAGCAAATTTGAAAGCGTATGAAGGAAGAAAAAATGAAGTTATTTTAGATAAACAATACAATATCTTTGGTTTTGTTAATGATACACCTGACCTCAAAGTAACCGTCATGCATTTGGATGTTGATGATCTTACATCTAAAGGAACAACAAACTCTCCATATGAGATTTCATCAATAATCTTTGATTTGTATTCAAAAATGTCAAAATATTTTCTAGAAAAAAATTCACTCACATTTTTCATGGGTGGTGACAACTTTATGGTTGTGGCAAGCGATGCTGGAAAAAATTCTGTACAGGATTTCATTAACATGATTAAAAATGACGATAAGATCTTTCTGAATTGCGGTATTGGTAATGCCCCAACATGTAGAGATGCTGTTAAATTAGCCACAAAATCACTTGACACAATTCGTGAAATTCGAGATTCAGGAAAAGAAAAACCTGAAGTTTATGAATTATCATGTTAATCAAAAACATCAGCCTTCTTCTAGGAAAAGAACTAGATTTTGTTGCAAAAACAAATGTTCAAATTCAAAATGATAGATTCAAACGAATTCAACCTAACATTAAACCAAGCGGCAAAGAGGATTCTATTGATTGTGAAGGACTCTTAATGATTCCTGGATTTATCAACGCACATACTCACATAGGTGATTCAATTGGAAAAGATGTCACTCTGGAGAGTTCAGTAGATAAAAAAATACATCCTGTTTTTGGGGCAAAATCAAAAATTCTAAAAAATACTCCTCCTGAAAATTTGTCTAATTTTATGAAAAACACTTGTCATTCTATGATTAGAAAAGGAATTACCACTTTTGTTGATTTTAGAGAAGGGGGATTAGATGGTGTTATTTTATTAAAAAAAACATTATCTGAAATTCCAATTCGATCAATTATCTTAGGTAGGGTAGATTTTTACCAAAATTCTGCTCAAATTAAAAAAAATCTCCCAATCCCCCAAGAAAAAGCCCAGGAACTGCCTCTAATTCTCCAAAAATGTGATGGTATTGGAGTTAGTGGTGCAAATGAAAATAGTACATCAGTTTTGAATCATTATTCAAAAACATCAAAGATTAGGGCAATTCATTCTGCTGAAACAAAACAGAGTGTTTCAACATCTAAAAAAATGACTGGAAAATCTGAAGTTATTCGTGCATTATCACTAAAACCACATTTTCTTGTTCATATGACTCATGCATCAAAAAGTGATCTTCATTTGGCAGCAAAAAAAGTTCGAGGAATAGTTGTTTGTCCAAGAGCAAATTCTTCATTGGCAGAAGGAATTCCTGATATTACTCTGATGCAAAAAGCTGGTTGTACGCTAGGATTAGGCACAGACAATGTCATGATAAATTCTCCTGACATGTTCAGAGAAATGGATTATCTTTGGAAAGTAACAATGGGCATTCATAAAAAAAGAATCGCTCCCAAAGAAATTCTAAAGATGGCTACCGTAAATGGTGGAAAGATTCTAAAAAAAGAGATTGGAGTAATTGAAACCAAAAAAATTGCTGATTGTATATTTCTCAATAAACATGCATTAGATTTAGAACCAATGCATGAACCTTACGCATCTATTGTCCACAGAGCTTCAGAGTCTGCAATACAAGCAGTAATGATTGGAGGTAAAATAGTTCATGGAAAAATCTAGACCACGTGTTATACTAAGTGGAGCAATTTCCATAGACGGAAAAATTGCAACCAGTAAAAACGATTCAAAACTCTCATCACAAAAAGATATTCAACGACTTCATAAATTACGTTCAAGTGTAGATGCGATTCTTATTGGAAAAAATACTGTTTCTCGTGATAATCCTCTTCTAACTGTTCGTCATGTTAAAGGAAAAAACCCTATTAGAATTATTTTAGACTCTAAAGGAACAATTTCAAAAAAATCAAAAATCATAGAATCAAGTAACACAATTCCGACTATAATTGCAGTATCCAAAAAAATTTCAAAAAAAAATCTTGAACAATTAGAGAAATTTCCTGTTGAAATAATTATTGCTGGTAATGATTCTGTCAATCTAAAATTGTTATTGAAAAAATTAGCAAAAAAGAAAATCAAGACAATTTTAGTTGAGGGAGGAGGAACTGTAAATTGGGAATTTGTCAAACATGAACTATTTGATGAAATGATTCTAACTCTGTCTCCATTCTTGATTGGTGGTAATGATTCAATTTCCTATTTGCGTGGTATTGGGTTTAGTAAAATTTCTAATTCTCCACATCTCAGACTCAAATCAGTAAAGAGGCTCAAAAATCATCTAGTTTTGCATTATGTAAAGCTCTAAGTTCTTATACTTTCTTTCGAATACAACTACAAGAAATTGGCAGTAAAAAAGAAAACAACAAAAAGAAAAACTACTACAAAGAAAAAGGCTGCACCAAAGAAAAAGGCTGCACCAAAGAAAAAGGCTGCACCAAAAAAGAAAGCAACCAAATCAAGAGCAAAGAAACCAGCATTTGGTGGATATGCAATTAGTTTTGCAGGTCGCAAAGAAACTGCTGAACAAATATTTGGTAAAAAACCAATTGCTCCAAGTGAAATGACCAAAAAGATTTGGGCATTTGTAAAATCAAAACGCCTTTCTAATCGTTAAACCCATTTGTTAACGAAAAATCGTTAACACTTTCTATCTTTTAATTATTTTAAAAAAATAAGATATAGATACCCGAAATAATGTAAATTCATTATGTCAACTGCATCATTAAGACGTGATCATGAATTAATTGAAAAAGTTGTCAAAGCAATGGATGCAACCATTCAATTATTAAATGAAAATAAAAAAATTCCTGAATCAATCTTACTTCCTGTTATTGATTTTTCAAAAAACTTTACAGATGTTTGTCATCATAGCAAAGAAGAAAATTCCTTGTTCCCAGCATTAGAACAAGCTGGACTGCCAAAAAATATGGGTCCAATTGCAATGATGTTAATAGATCATGAACGTTCTAGAGAAATTGCAACAAGCATGGAGGCTTCTGCAAAAGAATATCTTTCTTCAGGTGATTCAGCAAAATTGATTTCTGATATGAAACAATATGTTGAACATATCACTGAACATCTTTGGAAAGAAAACAATCGATTATTCATGATGGCCGAAGCTAGATTACAGTATGTTGCACAGAAGGTTGATGGTGAATTAAATGAAATTGAAGCTACCAAACTCAAAGACTTGGGAAAAACTCGACAACATTATGAAGATCTTGCTGAAAATCTCACACGAGATGTTGCTGAGCAAGGAAATTAGGCTTGGCTGACAGCATATTTGGTCAAGTAGTTGCTGTACGAAAATTTGCAAATGGTGACATTGAACTTGATTTCTATCATGATGATATAGTCACTGAATATCGATATTCATCTGATCCAAGCAGACTAGGAAACTTTCCAAAAGAATTAGCTGAAACTCTAGTATCTACATTATCTACTGATATCTGCATTGAAATTTTCTTTGGGGATGATGGTATTGCAACACATGTGGAATTGGAAGAATGTGATGATGATGACGAAGATGATGACGAAGATGATGACGAAGATGATGACGAAGATGATGACGAAGATGATGATTAAGAATATGACGAGGACTTTGTCCCAGAGGAATCATGAACTCTGAATGTATCTCAAAGCTCAAGGCGTTCCCAAGATCTCTTTGATCTTCACTCAATAACACGTCATCGAGTGTCCTCGTCACCATATAATACGCTAAAATTATACTTAAAGGATCCTCATAATTTCAATTATGAAAAACTATTCTACGTAGTGATGATGAGTTAAGTTATCATAAAATCTAACTGATTTTAGATTTACAAATTCTAGCATTCCGTATCTTGATAATTCTCTTCCAAATCCACTGTGTTTTATTCCGCCAAAAGGAATTCTTGGATCTGAAATTACAACATTATTTACGCTAACAATTCCTGATTCAATTCTTCTTGACATTTTATCTGCTTTAGCAAGATCTTTTGTCCAAATACTTGCTCCTAATCCAAATTCACTATCATTTGCCATCTTGATTGCATCACTTTCATTCTCAACAATTGTAATTGGTGCAACTGGTCCAAATGTTTCTTCTTTTGCAATTCTCATATCTGGTGTAATTTTTGTGAGAATTGTTGGTTTGTAGAAATATCCCTTTCCATCCATCTCTTCTCCTCCAAGTAATACTTCTGCACCTTTTGCCTTTGCATCCTCAACAATTCCAGAAATTGTTTCTAATCCATCTTTGCTTGATAGTGGCCCAATATCAGTCTCAATAGACATTGGGTCTCCAACCTTGAGCTCAGATGCCTTTTTGATAAATTGTTCAATGAAATCTTCAGCAATGTTCTTGCCTACAAAGAATCTTTTTGAGGCTACACAACTTTGGCCACAATTGATGAATCTTCCCTTTGCTGCCCCTTCAGCAGCTTTTTCTATAATGGCATCATCTAAAACTATGAAAGGATCACTGCCTCCTAATTCTAAAACACATTTTTTTAGATTCATAGCAGCTCTCTCACCAACTTTTGCTCCTGCATTAGTACTTCCAGTAAATGTCACAGCATTAACCTCTGAATCAATAAGATGATTCGCAGAATCTACACTTCCAACTACCGTTGAGAATACTCCTTCAGGAATCCCAGCATCTGCAAATGCTTTTTCAATTTCAATTCCTGATTGCATGGTTACTCGAGATGGTTTCATTACAATTACATTTCCTGCCATCAAACATGGAGCTGCAAATCTTAGAGCTTGCCAGTATGGAAAGTTCCATGGCATGATGGAACCAATAACTCCTAGTGGCTCAAATGTTAGAAAACTCTTTCTTGCATCTGTGTTAAGTACTTCATCAGAAAGAAAACTATCTCCATGGTCTGCATAAAATTCTAAAGCCCAAGCACATTTTTCAACTTCACCAATTGATTCTTTTAGTGCTTTTCCCATTTCCTTAGTTGCAACTTTTGCCAATTCTGTTTTGTTTTTCTTCAAATGTTCAACTAAATTGTAAATGTAACTTCTACGTTTTTCATAATCTTTTTTCCATTCAGGAAATGCTCTTTTAGCTTTTCTAACTAATTCAAAAACTTGATCTTGATTCATCGCTGTAAATGTGGTGATATCTTCACCTGTTGCAGGATTTACTGTAGTAATCTGACTCAGGATTTCTCAGAATAATCTCTCTTATTTATTCTAGTAACCTAAAATTCAAAATTGTTACTAATTTGATTAGAATACTTGCTGCATATCTTTTTTGATTTCATCAATTTTCTTTTGATATGCTTTCTTTGATTTATCATTCTTTTTTAGATTAAGGACATTTCCACATGAAGGACATTTGAACATACCTTCAAGAGCGTCTTCAAATGTTACTCTAGGACAATCTTCATTTCCACAATGGTAAAAATCAGATGCATTTTCATAGTCGAGTCTTTGTTGTAGTCTCTCTTCAATTTTCTTTTTCTGATTCTCAATAAAGTGCTCTACTTCCTCTCTTCGTGTTCTCCATCTATAGACAAACCATCCTTTTCTCTCATCTTTTACTCTAATTCCTGTAATCAGTGATTTACCAAAGAGATCATAGAGAACTTTTCTTACCATGTTGATTCTGAGTCCTGTAGAGCTGGCAATTTCTTCATCAGTTGCATCTTCTGCTTTTAGCAATGAACGAGCTACTTTGAGATATTCATCTCCTCCAATCATTGAAGCAATTCTGACAAAAGGATCTTCGTACTTGTCTACCAACTCTAATTTCTCCTGATTTTCTATTATTAATCCCTTGTTTCTTTTACCTGTACATTTTTGCCTGTTTTTGTGGGTATGATCTTGCGTTTTGCATCTGGAAATTCTTTCTCAAACTGTTGACCCTCTTGAATACGATCCAAAAGAATGGCAAGTGCACTTATCTCTGAATGAGGCTGACTCCCAATTCCTACGTTGTAATCTGCCAACTCGTAAATTTCCCTAGGTACTTTTTCAGCACCAACAACAATTAACAATTTTTCTTCATTTCGAATTGTTTCTTGAGCCTCATTGATTTTTTCTCCATACATCGACAAGTGAACTATTTTGAAACCATCTGCTTTTTTCTGTTTGATAATTGGCTTCCAACTCTCTATGAATTCAATTTCAAAATTACCTCCCCATGTTTCGTTAATTTTCCCCAGTGTATCTTTGATTTCTGGATTGACTTCAGTCATGAAAATTGTCTTTGCACCAAATGCTCTGGATACTAGTGCAACATGGGTTGTTACTCTGTCGTCTCTGACGAGTCTCTGTCCTATACGTACTACTTCAATTTCCAAATGTCTTTTCAACCCCCAACTTTTTTTCAAATTTGTGCGAATTGTAACTTTCTAAAATATCTGCTATCAACTCTTTGAGTTGATTTACATTTTTTCCTGTTTTTGCAGAAACTGGGATCCACTTTTTGTTGTCTACTAAATTTAATGTCTCAATTTTTTCTTCAATTTCACTATCTTGTAGCAAATCTGATTTGTTTAGTGCATATACCATTTTGTCTTTCTCAACTCCTAATTCACTTAGTGTTCTCATACAGCTTGAAAATTTCTTTTTTAATTCAAAAATTGAATCACTAATATCAATTACAACAATAATGATATCCGTATGTCCCAATTCTTCTAAAGTTGATTTGAATGCGTCAATCATGTATGCAGGCAATTTACTGATAAAACCTACCGTATCTGATATCAAAAATGGTTCTTGATTAATTGTAACTCTACGTGTGGTAGTTGAAAGTGTTGTAAACAATTCCCTACTTTGGTCTCTTGTCTCGCCTGTCATCTTGTTAAACAAGGTGGTTTTTCCTGCTGAAGTGTATCCTGCAAGCGAGATTGTCTTGAATCCCATTCTTTTTCTTCCTTGTCTGTGTAGTTCTCTTTGTTTTCCAGCTTTTTCTAATTTTGATCTAACAGTATTCATTCTGTGTTTGATATCGTTATAGTAAACATCAACTTCGAATTTTCCAATTCCCATAAATCCTGGCTGTTCACCCATACTTGAAAGTCGAACCTTCTCTTTTGCTCTGGCCATTTCATATCTTAGCTGAGCTAACTTTACTTGCAACTTTGATTCTGCACTTGATGCTCTACTTTCAAAAATCTCAAGAATTAGTGCTTCTCTGTCTAAAATTTCTCTATGTAATACAGATGCCAA
>JACENB010000034.1 GCA_013867245.1 Nitrosopumilaceae archaeon | reverse complement strand
GAATTTAGTGATTTAGCTTTATGGCAATTAATTAATCGAAATAATGCAAAAAAATTTGCTAAAAAAAATAATCTTGAATATTTCTACAAAGGAAATGGTCAAGGACTTGTCGGTGCAATCGGTGCAATAGGTTATGATTTTCAAGATCACACGTTGGAATTATTGAGTTATCGAAAAAAACAAAAATTTGGAAAGGAAAGAAAAATTTCAATTCCAAGTGTTAAGGAAATGCAAGAAAAAACATATCCTGATACATTCAATAGTTTTGATACAAAAAAAGGTCGAGTTTTAATTACTCCTCATGGTCCAGACCCTGTTTTCTTTGGAGTGCGTGGAGAAAATGTAAATTCATTAGTTTATGCTTCTAAAATTATTAAAAGTGAAGAAAAGTTAGATGGGTACTTGATCTTCAAATCTAATCAAGGAACTGGTGATCACTTGAAAAATGAGCTTACGTTTCAAACAATGAAACCCTATGCATCAGGAAAATTAACTGGAATTGTTTCAAATTCCCCTAAAGTTGCCAAGGGTGGACATGTATTTTTTAAGATCCTTTCAAATAACAATGAATTTTGGTGTGCAGTTTACAAACCAACAGGAATGTCTGTTGTTGCCTCACATTTGATAAAAGGTGATAAAATAACTGTGGGAGGAGGTGTTAGAAAGGCTTCCAAAAATTTCCCTCGAATAATTAATGTTGAATTTATCAATATTCTGTCACTTGAAAAACAAACCAAAATCTCAAATCCAATTTGTAAAAAATGTAATAAAAAAATGAAATCTAAAGGTAAAGAACAAGGATTTCAATGCATTCGCTGTGGAAAAAAATCTTCAAAAAAAATCAATGAAAAAATTAGTCGACAACTTGAGAAAAAATTGTATTTGCCAAAGATCTCTGCACATAGACATCTAACACGCCCTAAACAAAGACAAGGTATTCAAAACAAATCAAGTAATTTCAAAAATTCTCTTTCTTGGTTTTGTGTTTATGAAAATTAAGTAGCGGGGAGTAGATTTGAACTACTGAACTGCGGGTTATGAGCCCGCCGGGATGACCTGGCTTCCCCACCCCGCTGATTCAGAAATTAACCCGGGCCGTATATACGCTTTATTGAATTCTTGAAAGTAATTAATATGAACTGAAGAAATCTAATTTTCATGGATAAAAAAATCTCAGTTGCTGTAGTTGTTGTTGCAGTTGTATTTTCAGTATTTGTTTTGTCTTCCCCATCTGATCCTATTCCGTTACCTGACCCAAATTCTATTAACAAAGACGAATCTGTAGAAATTCTAGCAGAGAATTTGGATAAACCTCGTTCAATTGCAGTTTCTGAAAATCGAATTTTTGTAACAGAAAAAGATGGTTCTATAGTAGTAATAGAAAATGATGTTCAATTGGAATCTCCTCTTGCAACTTTTCGTGCTGCTGATGTTTTTGATGGTGGTCTATTAGGAATTACATTACATCCAAATTTTGCAGAGAATCATTACATCTATGTATTTTTGACTTATGAAGAAGATGAAGCGTTATGGAATAAAATAATGAGAATTACAGAATCTGAAAATAAATTACAAGATGCAGAAACCATTTTCGATAAAATCCCTGCTTCTTCTTTTACAAATGGCGGATTTATCAAATTTGGACCTGATGACAAATTGTATATCGGAACTGGTACTACATCTGATTCATCCCACTTACCACAAGATCTTGATTCTTTGTCTGGCAAAATTTTAAGAATAAATGATGATGGTTCAATTCCTGAAGATAACCCGTTTACAAATTCACCTGTCTATTCTTTAGGTCATAGACATCCTCAAGGAATGACTTGGGATGATGATGGAAACTTGTATGTTGCTGAATTTGGACCTGAAAAAAATGATGAAATTAATCTAATTCTAGCAGGCAAAAATTATGGTTGGCCAGAGCAAGAATGTTCTGGAAATGAAAATTTTGAAAATGCTATTCTGTGTTATGATCCTAGCATAGAACCTGGAGGAATTTTATTTTACACTGGTGACAAGTTTGATTTTGAATTTCCATTCATTATGGCTTCTATGCGAGCATCAAATGTGTATCAGGTAGATTTTGAGGAAGGATTGAGTTCTCAAAAATCAATACTTAGTGGAATAGGACGTGTTCGTGATGTAGTACAAGGACCTGATGGGTATCTTTACGTAATTACTTCTAACACTGATGGAAAAGGTTTTCCCGCTACAAATGATGATAAATTATTGAGGATATTGAAATAAAATGCCTGATTCATCAATTTCAAAATTTTTTGAAAAATCAAGAAAAGAAAGATTA
>JACENB010000151.1 GCA_013867245.1 Nitrosopumilaceae archaeon | reverse complement strand
CAAGAGATTGAACGTGAACTGCGACTGGGATTGCAGTTCCTGTCCAGAAAACTAGCTGCATTCATGTCAAAGAGAGGACAAGCAGAGATGGCAAAGAAGAGAGCAAATCTTTATGCAAAATATATTCCAATGATTGCAGAATTTTGTACAGAACTAGCTGGAAAGAAAAAAGAACCTAATTACAAGAAAATTTTAGAAGATTTAGAACCTGTAGAGATAAAACAATCTGAAGAAGCACCACTAGAGGAGGAAAAACCAATTGAAAGCAAGTGAGAAAAAAGCAAAAGAGATTAGCAAAAAAGCTATAGAAAAGCAAAAGAGTATTCTTGAATCCCTAAAAAATCATGGTGCAAAAATCTATGAAGATTTAGAAAATGGCCAATTCCCAAAGTTCTCAATCCCAAGCAGATCTGTTAGCAATATCGTTTATGATAAAAAACTACGACAATACATCCTTGGAAATTCTACTGCTCTAAGAAGCGCAAAGAATTCTGCACAATTGCGCTCATTTACACAATTAATGTGGCTTGCATTCTTTGCAAATAGACTCACTCAAGAGAAAAAATCTTCCACATTAAGAGATGTGTACTATTCCTCACAAGCATTCGCAATTGAATTTGATGACCAGTCTGAATCCGATAACATTATTGTGGATTTAGAGGCAGTAACATCAAGACCAAGAGAAGACTTTCACATCTTCCCTGAGGAGAGAAGCTCTATCTTTGGTGATTTGAATATTGAATATACAATTCCAGGATATGAAGGCAAGACAATGAATTTGTCTAATCATCCAGATGGTTACTCTATTGGACCCAGTCTAACTACTGCTGAACTAGTTGATACTAGTGCTGAAATTGTAATTGCAATTGAGAAGGGTGGTCTCTTTACAAGATTTGTTGAAGAACAGGTGGATAAAAAATTCAAATCAATCATTATCAACACAGGAGGACAAGCTCCACGTTCAACCAGAACATTACTCAAACGTCTTCATGATGAAATGGGACTGCCTGTAATCATCTTGACTGATGGGGATGTGTATGGAGAACACATTGCTATGGTAATCAAGTCTGGTTCTGCAAATGCTGCACACCTCAGAGAATTGACAGTTCCTGATGCAAAGTGGGTCGGAGTTTGGGCAACTGACATTGAAAAATACAAGCTACCAACAATTCCAATGACTGAATCCGACATTAAGAGATGTTATGACTTGCAAAAGGATCCTAGGTATGAATCAGGAATCTGGAAAAAAGAACTTGAAGTTTTCCTCAGACTAAAGAGAAAAGCAGAACTGGAGGCCTTTGCAAAGTATGGTCTTACAAACATTACAGACAAGTATCTGCCACAAAAACTCGAACTAGCAAAAAGTCTCTAGTTATTTTATTCTGAGTGTTAAGACACCGTTACGATACTTGAAATCAAATATCTGCATGTCATTTGCACCTTCTATTGGAACTTCTTTTGAAAATCCACCAGTTCCTCTAATGTACAGCATTCCATCAACCAATCTTACTGCAACTTTATCCTCAGGACCTGGAACTTCTGCTACAAAGACAAACTCTCCTTCTCCTTTAATCAAGTCATAAACCCAATTCTTTTGTTCTTGTTCTCTTGATTGTGTGTAGAGTGGTTTTTGGTCTTTTGCCATCTTCTTCAAGACTCTTACCCAGTAAAACATTGTAAGTGCAGCAGCTCCTATCAAGAAGAAACTGACAAACCCTGAATCGGCTCTCTGAGTCATAATGTAGATTACTCCTAGGAATAATATCACAATAATTGGAATTACAAAATTAAGAGATTGTTCATTTGAATATGCACCCTTGTAACTTGACAAACAGTCATAATTTGGCTTTGCCAAATATAAAGTATCTTTGGTTTTTATTACCACTTTTTAAAATTGGAGCTATTGTCTGAAGATGAAAAACCTGTAAAACTAACAAAGAAAGAAATTTTTCTTAGAGGAAGCATTATTGCATTAATTACTACTGTTCCATCTCTAATTGTATTTGTGCTAGTTTGGTTTTTGCTTGATAATGTAATGATTGGAGCAATATCAGGTGCTATTGTTCACTTTGTTGCAATGGGATTCTCACTAAAGATATCAAAAAAACTTCTAGTCAAAAAATGACATGGGATCATGTTTTATTGTGTTAAAATGGTTGAAAAATTATGGATTCAAAGATTGAAAGCGATCTGATTTCAGAAATCCATCTAAATCCCATTCAAACCAAGGTATACTTGCTTGTAACCTGTTACGGAAAAATGTCTCCTCAGACAATTTCAGAAAAACTAAAAATTCCAATAGATGATGCACAGACTGCATCAAAAG
>JACENB010000029.1 GCA_013867245.1 Nitrosopumilaceae archaeon | reverse complement strand
ATTCAAAACTAATTTAGGATCAATTAAAAATAATTACAACGAAAATAGTACGAATATGTTTATATCATCAATTTTGCTCAACGAATTCAGTAATGAAAGATCCGAATCACTATGCAAATATGTATAATTCATATGAAAAAAATCCAAAAAAAATTAGAGTATTAGATAGTACTTTGAGAGAAGGGGAACAACATCCAGGAGTCTCATTTACTAACAAACAAAGAATTCAGATTGCATGGATGTTAGATTATTTCGGAGTGGATCAAATTGAAATTTCTCCAGTAGTTTCAAAAGATCATCAAGAAGCAACTAAAACAATTATCAAGCAAGGATTAACTGCAGACATAGTTTCTCACGGTCGTGCACTTAAAGAAGACATAGATGTTTCACTAGATTGTGACGCAAAATGGTGTGCAGCATATTTGGGAATTTCAGACATACATCTTAAAGATAAACTTCGAATATCAAGAGAAGAAGCATTAGAAAGAGCTGTAGAAACGGTAGAATATGCAAAATCTCATGGATTAAAAATTAGATTTACGGTAGAAGATGGCAGTAGAGCAGAACCAGAATTTTTACTAAAAGTTTGTAAAGCAATTGAAGAAGCTGGAGTAGACAGAATTAGTCTACCAGACACAGTAGGAATTTTACGTCCAATTGGAATGTTTAATTTTGTAAAAAAAGTTAGAGAAGTTGTAGATGTTCCATTAGATGCACACGTACATAATGATATAGGGTTAGCTGTTGCAAATGCATTTTCAGCTTGTGATGCAGGAGTTGATCAAATTCATACAACTATTGATGGAATTGGAGAAAGAACAGGAATTCCACCACTTGCAGAAGTAGCAGTTGCATTAACTTACTTGTATAAATCACCAAATGACTTTAGATTAGACATGTTATTGGATTTATCAAAATTGATTGAAGATTATACAGAAATCAAGCCATATGATTCAAAACCAATTGTCGGATCAGCAGCATACAAACACAAGGCAGGTACACACCTTGCAGCGATTCTCAGAAATCCAGCAGCCTATGAGCCAATTCCACCAAGAGCAGTAGGAAATAGGAGAAGGATAGTTTTTGGAGAATTAGCAGGTAAAACAGGTGCAGCCTATTTGATGTCATTATTAGGATTAGAAAAAGATGATACGGGTGCAAAAGCAGTTGCATCAGGACTAAAGAATCTAAGAATGGGAGATCTAATTGAAATTCCGCTTGAAGATAGACTTGAGAAGATTATTGAAGATAAATAAAGAGGAGAAATGAATAGTAATTATGTCAAAATGTGAAGAATGTGATGCAGATATCTCAATACCAAGTGATGCACTTGAAGGAGAAATTGTAACATGTCCCGAATGTGGCGCAAGTTTTGAATTAGCAAAAGGTTCAGATGGTTTTGATCTAAAGCCTGCTCAAACAGTTGGCGAGGATTGGGGCCAGTGAATCCTGATGTTACAATTCTTTACGATTCCATACGTTGGGAAGAAAAAGCTCTACTAGAAGCAGGTAAAAAAAAAGACATCAACATACAGATGGTTGATTGTAAAAAACTTGCTTTAGATTTAGAAAAAAAACCTGAAGATTACGGTGTAGTAATTCAACGATGTGTGAGCTATTATAGAAACCTACATTCAACAGCTGCACTTGAAGGAATGGGAGTTAAAGTAATCAATTGTTTAAACACAGGAGTCTTTGCAGGAAATAAACTATTCACACATATGTTATTAAAAAAATCAGGAGTGCCAACACCCGATGCAACAGTAGCATTTTCAAAAGATGCAGCTATTGAAGCATTAGAAAATGATGGATATCCAAAAGTTATCAAACCAACTGTTGGAAGTTGGGGAAGATTAATTTCAAAATTAAACGATAAAGATTCTGCAGAAGGAATTATTGAAAGTAGAGAAACTATGTATCCAATTTACCAAATTCATTACTTAGAAGAATTTGTAAAAAGACCACCAAGAGACATTAGAGCAATCATGGTAGGAGACAAAATAGTTGCTGCGATATATAGAAAATCAGAACATTGGAAAACAAACATGGCATTAGGTGGTACTGCCGAACCATGTGAAATTACACAAGAAATGGAAGAAATGTGTATCAAAGCAAAAAAAGCTGTGCAAGGAGACATTGTAGGTGTAGATTTGATGGAAAGTGAAGAAAAAGGATTAGTTGTTCATGAAGTCAACAATACAACAGAATACAAAAACACTGTCAGAGTATGTGATGTAGACATACCTTCTCTAATGCTTGATTATGCAATGAAAGTAGAGCGATAAAAATGGATGAACATTTTACAGTAACGCCAAAATTTACAACAAAAATGTTGGAAAAAGCACTTCGACT
>JACENB010000040.1:842-9218 GCA_013867245.1 Nitrosopumilaceae archaeon | reverse complement strand
CTCTGCTTTTCAATATCTTTAGGTCCAATTTCTATGCGTATGGGAACCCCTTTCATCTCCCAGTCATTGAATTTGTACCCTGGTGATAATCCTTGTCTATCGTCTACTTGAATTCTAATATGTTGTGACTCTAAAATCTCTTGGATTTCTTTTACTTTTGGTAAAACTTTGTCTCTTCCTTCATCATTTCTGTAAATTGGAACAATTACTACTTGTGTTGGTGCGACTTTGGGTGGTAAAACAAGACCTTGATCATCACCATGTACCATTATCATTGCCCCAATTAATCTCCATGACACCCCCCAAGATGTTTGCCATGCAAAATGTTCTACATTATCTTTGTCTGCAAATTTTACTTCAAATGGCTTTGAAAAATTCTGTCCTAAGAAGTGAGATGTTCCCATTTGCAATGCCTTTCCATCTGGCATAATGGATTCCATTGTAGTTGTGTACACTGCACCAACAAACTTTTCTTTCTCACTTTTCTTTCCTGTAGTTACAGGAATTGCTAATTCTTCTTCAACCGTATTCTTGTAAATTTCTAAAATCTTCATTACTTCTTCTTCTGCTTCTTCTTGTGTTATGTGCACTGTATGTCCTTCTTGCCACAAGAATTCTGATGTTCTAAGAAATGGTTTAGTTGCTTTAATTTCTGCACGTAATGCTGTATTCCAAAAATTGATCTTTAGAGGCAAATCCCTCCAACTTTGAATCCATTTTGAATATAGTGTATATGCTAATGTCTCAGATGTTGGTCTTAACGCTAATCTGTCCCCAACTTCATTAGTTCCTGAATGTGTAACCCAAAATACTTCAGGATTAAAACCCGCAAAGTGTTTTTGCTCTTTACCTAAAAGTGACTCAGGAATTAGTACTGGAAGAAATCCGTTTCTTATTCCATTTTTAGAAAATTTTTTATCAAATGTTGTTTTCAATGATTCCCAAATAGAGTATCCATCTGGTCTGAGCACAATTAATCCTTTAACTGGTGCGTAATCTGCTAATTTGGCTTTCAGTACAACTTGAGTGTACCACTCACTAAAATCATCATTTTTTGAAACTGTAATTCCTACGTCTTCTTTACTCAAACTAAAATTTTCAGAATAAATTAACTAATGAGCCTTTCGTGAGAAATTTTTGGCTATAATTTATCGCCTTTGCAAAGCACTTGCCCTGTTACCCTACTTTGGAAATTTGGACATACAAAACATTGGATGAAATGTATATCGTCCTTTAAAACTGGGCATTCTACAAACTCCTGTTTCATTCTTTTGAGCATTTTTGGACTGACTCCTTTGAGTTTTAATTTTCCTTTATCATCCATCATTCCTGATGCTTTTAGTTCTGCTTTGACATCATCAGGTAGTTTTTGTCTTCCTTCTCTTTCTTTGATATCGACTTCGTATTTGTGTTCTAATTCGCCCATGACTATACAATTAACTCCGGTGATTTATTACTAGCGTTTTTTGGATCCCAAAAAAGTTTAAACTTTAATATAATTAGCAAATTTTTGCAAAACAGAAATCAATTGCTAGTAATTTTTGATGTTGAAGGTGTATTGTATGACGAAGAATATCTTCCAATTCTTGCAGAAAAACTTAACAAACAAGATGAGATTTGGGCCATTACAAAACAAGGAATTCAAGGAAAAATTAACTGGGAAGAAGGATTACGAACTAGAGTTGCTGCACTAAAAGGACTAGATGAAAAAACATGCCAAGAAGTTTCTGATGGATTGCCAATCATGACTGGTGCAAAAGAAGCATGTAGAGCTCTAAAGGCTGCTGGTTGGAAATTGATGGCTGTTTCAGGTGGATTTACCTTGATGATGGGCCGACTAAAAGAGGAATTAGGATTAGATTATGTTTATTCCAATGAATTAATTTTCAAAGATGGAAAACTAGATGGCGTGAAGATCAATGTGGATTCTGACAAATCAAAATCAGCAAGAATCAAAATTGAAGAATGGGGAGAAAAGAAAGAAAATATTGTCTGTGTCGTTGATGGAGCTAATGATGTCAAATTATTTGATATTTGTGGATTGGGAATTGCCTACCGTGCTCAGGATTTAGTGAAAGATTTAGCAACCACAACTCTGGAGGAAAAAGATCTTTCAAAAATTTTGGATATTATTAACAAACATTACAAATTAGAATTAGAAGCTCCTACACCCGCATAAACAATTTTTTAGTACATTCTCGGACATATTATAATTGGAAATTTTACCTGTTCATATAGAAAAAGAGATTGAACCTTCAGATGATCTTTCAGAGTTGATTACATCTTCATGCCAAATTGAAAGTGGAGATATTTTAGTAATTGCTCAAAAAATTATTTCAAAACAAGAAGGACGTCTAGTTGATTTGTCAACTGTCAAACCTTCATTATTATCTGAAGGAATAAGCTCCCAATATCAAAAAGATCCTAGAATCACTGAATTAATTTTATCTGAATCAAAACGTATCATACGTATGAAGAATGGAATTTTAATTGTTGAAACAAATGATGGAGCAATTTGTGCTAATGCTGGTATTGATGAAAGTAATGTGAAAGAAGGATTTGCAACATTGTTGCCTCTAAATTCTGATCAATCTGCAAAAGATATTCGTGAAAAAATTTTCAAGAAAACAAAAAAAGATGTGGCAGTGATAATATCCGACACGTTTGGCCGTCCATTTAGAATGGGACAAACTAACTGCGCTATAGGAATTGCAGGGTTATCTCCTATAATTGACTATGAGGGAACTCAAGATACATTTGGAAAAACTTTACGAGTAACCGCAATTGCAATTGCTGATGAACTTTCTGCAGCATCTGAATTGGTTATGGGTAAAACTTTGAAAACACCTGTAGCAATAGTTAGAGATTATTCTTTTCAAAAAGGCAAACATGAAATTACTGAATTAATTCGTCCTGAACAAGAAGATCTTTTTAGATAATTCTTATCTTGATTCCATAAGATTATTACCTAAAGATGAAAAATTTCATTTGAAAATGGTGGTAAATGCTGAATTACATTGTCATAATTCGTTTTCTAATTTTCATGTTGGTGAGGATGAACCTCCGTATGATTGTGATATATCGATAAGAGATCAACTTGAGCGATCATTTAATCTGGGTTTGGATGCAATCTTTGTTACAAACCACAACACCTTGGACGGTTATCATCAATTACTAGAGTACAAAAATGAACATTCAAAATTCAAAAACATTGATGTATTTCCTGCTGAAGAGATTACAATTGATACTGGCGCTCATGTTTTGGCATATGGAATACATGATGCCATCTCTCCTGGATTAACACTTGATGAAGTTTTAGACGAAGTTAGGAAACAAGGTGGTGTTTCATCTGCTCCTCACCCATTTAGTTTGCTTGATGCATTACGTAATAATGCCAAAAAATGTGATATGGTTGAGGTCTTTAACAGTAATAATATTGATATTCTATCAAATGCTCGTGCAACAGAATTTGCTTTAGATAATAACATGATTCAAGTTGCTGGAAGTGATTCTCATGTTTTATCTACACTTGGAAGATGTGTTAATGTAATTGATTCTGAAAATAACCTTGATGATATTTTATCTGCTATGAAACATGGCAAAATCAAAATCTCTCAAACAGGTTACGCCCATCAGGCTGAAACACTTGATCATCTCCGGTACAAAATTAACAATTCAAAAGAATACATCCTTGACTATGTTAATGAACACTATCCAAATGAAAAATGGCTTTTTACTTTATTATTGAGAATGTATAATTCCAATCAAAATAGTCACATGTGGTCTTTAATTTACAAAATTGCAATTTACTTGATGAAGAGAATTTCTCAAAAAATTAATTTTCAGAATCAGGATCCAAGTTTTATGAAAGATAGAAATCTTGCAACCATGTTCAAAATGGCATTGTAAGCAAGATAACTCTCAAAAACTCGAATAGATTTTAATATGACAAAACGCCGTTTTTCAATTAGATAAATGTCCGAATCAACAGAAAAAAAATTAGATGCAACTGGATTATTTTGTCCAGAACCCGTCTTTAGAACAAAAATTGAAATTGAAAGAATGCAAGTAGGTGAAATACTAACTGTTTCTGCCGATGATCCTGCAGCTGAAGATGATATCTCTAGATGGGTAACTAGACAGGGTCACGAATTGTTAGACATGTCCAAAGACGGAGATGTAATTACATTTCAAATTAAAAAGGTGAAATAACCAAATCATGACTACTGTAACTGACACAGATGTATTGAATCGTGTAGGTAATACTCCTCTTGTGAAATTAGATTCTCTTTCACATGATAATGTAGATTACTTTGCAAAGTTAGAAGGTCATAATCCATTTGGCTCAGTTAAAGACAGAGCTGCCTATTGGATGATAAAAGATGGTGAGGAAAAAGGAATCTTAACCAAAGGTAAGAGCATCATTATAGAACCGACTTCTGGAAACACTGGAATTGCATTAACTGGAATTGCAAATCTTTTAGGATACAAAGTTGAGATAGTTATTCCTGAAAAGGCAAGTAATGAAACTAAAGATATTATTCGAAATCTAGGTGCAAAAGTATTTGAAACTAGTGATGATTTGTGCCCTAAGGTTGGTGCAGGAACTGATCAAAGCATTGCATTAGCAACTTCAATTGCATCCTCAAGACCAGACACATACTATTCTCCTAATCAATATGCTAATGAAGCAAACTTCAAAGGTCATTACAATGGAACAGGACCTGAAATTTGGAGACAAACTGAAGGTAAGGTGACTCATTTCTTTACTGGTGTGGGTACGGGTGGAACCATTACCGGCATTGGTGCATTTCTTAAAGAGAAAAATCCTAATATCAAAATCATTGGATGTCAACCACAACAAAATCATCTTATTCAAGGATGGAGAAATTTTGAAGAATCTGCAAAACCTGATCTATTTTTGAAACGAGAGAATGTAGTTGATGATTGGGTTTCTGTAGATAATGACGAAGCATTTTCTGTTGTAAAAGATGTTTTTGAAAAAGATCAACTCTTGATCAGTCCTTCTTCTGCTGCAGTTTATGCCTGTATGAAAAAATATCCTATTGAGGGAGATGCTTGTGTTGTTGGAATTTTTGCTGATGATGGTAGAAAATTCAAGAGCGTTTATGCCAAACAAAACGTAATGTCTGAAGAAGATTTTGAAAATTGTCTTAAAGACGCACAACACATGTCTGAATTAGCATACTAGTCACTCTAAGATATTTTTCAAATGTTTTTCATAAAAATCTCTAAAGTATGAATTCATGTCTCTCTCATGATGCAGACATTTGTTGCTTTCTTCTGTAATGTTGTTTTTGAGTTCTCTACTCCATTGGCTTTGTTGTCTGTCTTTTGAATTTATGACTGAAGGATTTTCTTCAATCTTTTTCATGATTTCTATTAACGATGATGATAATTGTCTAAATCTGCTAATTTGTAAAAGAAATCTTTCTGATTCTTCTTTCTCAATGTTCTTAATTAGTGAAAAAATTTGATTATAATATTCTAAAGCTTTTTTGCTATATTCATCAAAACTTTGAATTCTTTTTTGCCAATATTCTTTTGATGTTTTTTCTTCTACTTTGTAACTGAATTGAATTTTGCTTAATTCCATGCCTAGTTTTGCAAGTTTATCACTGTGTTCTTTTACCATATTTTTCGTGTTTTCTGCATCGTCATTCATAAAAATTGGTAGATGTGCACCCATAAAGAGTTTAGATCTATGGTTTCCAGGAATCCAAAGATTCTTTTGAATACTCTAATAGGCATTTCTCACAAAATGAATCCCATTCACCAATCTTCAATTTTTTAAAATATTCTAATGTCCAACTGTAAGGTGGTTCTTTTCTATATTGGAACTGCTGGATTGTATAGATATCTTTTTCAAAAAATTTGTTTAAGCATTTTTTACATTGTGCATTTTTCATTCTTTTTTATCTGCAGTCTCTGTTAGATATTTGTCAACATCAATTGCTGCCATGCACCCATACCCTGCAGCAGTAATTGCTTGTCTGTAATTTCTATCATGAACATCTCCTGCCGCAAAAACACCTTCAACGTTAGTATGAGTTCTATTTTTCAATACGACATATCCTTCATCATCCAAATCAATTTGATTTTTGAATAATTTTGTATTTGGTTCATGTCCAATAGCAACAAAAAGACCTCCTACATCTAATGTTGTCTCTTCATTAGTTTTTAGATTTTTCAAAACTGCCTGTTGCATTTTTTGGTCGCCTTTAATATCAACTACCGCCGAATCCCAATGGAATCTTATTTTTTCATTATTTTCTGCTCTTTCTTGCATTACTTTACTTGCACGTAATTCATCTCTTCTGTGAACCAAATGAACCGTAGTTGCGAATTTTGTAAGAAATGTTGCTTCTTCAACTGCAGAATCCCCTCCTCCAACAACTACCAATTCTTGATTTCTAAAGAAAGGACCGTCGCATGTTGCACAGTATGATACACCTTTTCCTCCAAAAGTTTCTTCACCTTCCAATCCTAATTTTCTTGGATTTGCACCCGTTGCAATAATGATTGCACGCCCCTCATATTCTTCTGATGCTGTCAAAACCTTCAATGGTTTTCTTCTAAAATCTACATCTACTGCCTCATCATCCACAATAGTTGTTCCCATTCTTTGACATTGTTTTCTCATTTCTATCATCAAGTCTGGACCCATGATGCCCTTTTCAAATCCAGGATAATTTTCTACTTCAGTTGTGTTAACTAGTTGTCCTCCAGGTAGTATTCCTGATAAAATCAATGTATCATATCCTGCTCTAGAACAATAAATTCCAGCAGTATATCCCGAAGGACCTGCTCCAATAATTACTACATCAAATTTTGTTTTCTTCTTATCTGGCATCTTCGGTCCATCATCTTTTGATTCTAGGACTGTAGCCCCCGCATCTGCTGCCATCATAGTAATTCATCTTTTAATTTCAATAATTTAAGTGAATATCCCTTTTTGATTAATCATCTTTCATTCTCATCAGAATTTGGTCACATATTTTACGCATTTGAGAATCAGATCCAACACTGGAAATTCTTACAATGTCTGATGTTGTGATAACTCCTACAATTCTTTCGTTTTCAATAACTGGAAGTTTATGAATTAATTTTTCTTTCATAATCTCTGATGCTTCCCAAATTGTTTCTTCAGGATCTATTGTTATCAAAGGTGATGACATTACTTCTGAAATTTCTGTAAACAAAGGCCTTCCTTCAGCTGCTACTTTTGTTACAAAATCTCTTTCAGTAACAATGCCTATGGGTTTTGATTCATCTGTTACAATCACACAACCAACATTAAGTCGATTCATTTCATTTGCTGCATCTTGTAATGATGTAGATTTTTCTGCTGTCAAGACATTTTTGCTCATTACCTGATTGACAAATGTGTTGTCCATGATTTTTTGGTTCTTTTCAATTATATCATATAAATTCTAAATTATCATAATTGAAAATCAGTTCAGATAATAACTAAAGCCTTTTAATCTTCAATTTTATTATTTTAAAATATGGTCATTAAAACAAAGAAGATTCTTGTGCCTCTAGATGGTTCAAAAAATTCTATTCGTGGATTAGATATGGCTATTCATATTGCAAGACAGTCTCAAGGTGTAATTGTAGGCTTGACTGTGAAATCTGTGCCTGGAATTTATGCTATTCATCCTTTAGGTTTTTTGGATTTTAATTCTTCAAAAGAAATGAAAAAAACCCTTGATGATGCAAAATTAAGAGCAGCAAAAAAAGGAATCAAGTTAATTTCAAAAGCATTATCTGGTGATCCTGGATATGATATTGCACGATTTGCAAATAATAAAAGAAATGGAATTGACTTGGTTGTTATTGGTGCTCGTGGAAGAGGTTCTGCAAAAGAGTTTTTCTTGGGTAGTGTCTCAAACTATGTATTGCACAAGTCCAAAAAACCAGTACTTGTTGTAAAATGAACGCAAATACAAATAATTTTAAAACAATCCTTGTGCCTCTAGATGGTTCAAAATATTCAGAAAAAGCATTACAGCGTGCATGTGAAATTGCTGATGTATTTGACTCTAAGATAATTTTAGTTTATGTAGTTGAAAAATCATTACCAATTAATCTGTTAGATAGAAAAGAATACCTGACAATTCTTAGAAAATTTGGTAAAAGAACTCTTGAAAATGGAAATAAAATACTTTCAAAAAAAGATCTTTCTGGAAAATCTCTCCTTAAAGAAGGAAACATTGTTTCTGAAATTGAAAAAATTGTTAAATCTGAAAAATGTGATTTGATTATTGTTGGAAATAAAGGGCTTGGTGCTGTTACAAGATTTTTACTTGGAAGTGTGTCAAATAAACTTGCTCAACATTCAAACTGTTCTTT
>JACENB010000040.1:0-832 GCA_013867245.1 Nitrosopumilaceae archaeon | reverse complement strand
AAGTTAATTTGCAAGAACTCCAACAATATCTGATTTTGTAATAATCCCCACTAGTTTTGAATTCTTTACAACTGGCAATCCGCTAATGTCGTGTTTGATCATAAGTGTAATTGCTACTCTGATCTCTTTTTCTGCTCCAACTGTAATTGGGTTTGAAGCCATTATGTCTGTAGCGTGAAATGGGAAGAGGTAACTCATTTGATTTGCATGTCCCTCTTCTAATCCTTTTTTGAACTTGTATTCTTGTACTTCTTTTGGATCTGCTGATTCTGCTATCCATTGAGGTATTTTTGCTGGCACAAAATCTCTGAATGTAATTATTCCCACTGGTTTTTGGTTTCTAGTAATAATTACCCTTGAAATTCCATATTTCAATAAAAGACTTTCAACATGTAATATTGGATCACTTGGTGATGCCGTTACTAGATTTTTCTTCATCACCTGAGATACTTTGAGTGATTCAGAACTTTTTGTTAGGAATATCTTGACTAGATCTGTTTTTGTTATAATTCCTCCAAGTGTTTTGTCTTCATTTAAAATAATTACAACACTAATTCTGTGTTTTTTCATCATCTTGGCACATTCATTAACAGTGTTTTCTCTAGTTAGTGTGAATAGTTTTTTTTGTTTGAAACTTTTTGCAAGTACTGATTTGATCGGCTTGTTTCCTAATTCATAAATTTTTTTTGCAATGTCTTTTTCAGTAATTACTGCTATTGGTTTTTTCTTATCTATTACGACCACTCTTTTGACTTTGTTTTTAAGTAGTGCTTCTCTAACTTTCACTAATGTTGAATTTGGTCCTACTGTAATGGGTTTTGTTAGCAGATTT
>JACENB010000006.1 GCA_013867245.1 Nitrosopumilaceae archaeon | reverse complement strand
CATATCTTAGCTGAGCTAACTTTACTTGCAACTTTGATTCTGCACTTGATGCTCTACTTTCAAAAATCTCAAGAATTAGTGCTTCTCTGTCTAAAATTTCTCTATGTAATACAGATGCCAAGTTGTAATTCTGACTTGGTTTTAAGACCTCATCAAACACGATAACATCGGGTCTGATCTTCTCTGAGATTTCTTCTAGTCTTTCTAAAATTCCTCCACTGATACCGTACTTTGGTTTCTTCAAAAATTTCTGTTTGATAATGTGGACAACTTGAAATCCTGCTGCATCACAAAGCCCCTTGGCCTCATTTATCACATCTTCTTTATCATATGTGATTAGAATTGCTGATTTCATTTTGATTCCATGTTTTTATTATAACTCGAGTTAAAGATTCTAACTGTTCAGAATGTCATTTTTTAATTGCTTTTTCTATATTCATATTTAGCACAATTTCTGCAATATCACTGGCATATTCAGAAATTCTTCTAATATTTTCTGTCATCCTTCTGACCCTATAGATTTCTTCATCATCTTTTAGTGATTTTGAGGCCTCTCTGACCTTTTTCTCAAATTTTACAATATCACTGGTTTTCTCTATGGTCTTTTCAGCCTGTGAATAGTCTTCTTTGAACAAGGCCAGACATGCATCATCTAATGATGATAGACAGAAATCATTCATCTCTTGCAATTTCTGCAAAATCTCTTTTTTCACTGGTTTTTTGAATTCCAAAAGATCTTTTGCAATAAATGCTGCATGGTCTCCTGTTCTCTCGATGTTTTTTACAACCAACCTATATCCCAAACAATTTCTTGGATTTCTAAATCCCATCTCTTTTAGCATATGCTCATTTTGGATTGCAATCTTTAACTGACGAATAATATAGAATCCAAATCTGTCTACTTCATCATCTGTATTGATTACTTCTTGAGCTAAATCCTCATTGTTTTCTTTTACTGCTAGTAATGCGTCACTGGACATTGATTTTGCCAAGTGAATCATTCTCTTGAATGCTCCATCAACTGATAATTCTAGCAAATTTACCAGAACTTGTACCGTAATTCCGCTACTAGAGTCTGAAATAATTTCAGAACCCATTAACATACGCTTTACTGCTTCTTTTACCGTGTTTCTTTGAATAGGGGTGAGTCTTCCGTCTTTAGGTTTTACATTAATTGTCTTATAGCCCAGAAAATAAAGTGAAATTAGTTTTCTAACAATAGAAGATGCTTTTTCTTCAGAATTAATTTCAATTATTGCTTCTTCTTTTTTCTGACTACGTGGTTCAAATTTTGGAGGGTAAAGCTCTAAGGTGGATGAGCCCTTTCTTACCATTCTAATTTGATCACCTTGCTTTAATCCCAAATCCATAATCCATTGTTTTGGTAGTGAAACTATATACGATGATTTGCCAGTAAACTGAATTTTTCTTGTTTCCTCTCTTTCTTCCATGAACTACATAAAAAATTTGATTCTATATAGTTTTTCAATAATTCCATATGTCATCATTGGACTAATATTTAGAAGATATCAAAGGTCAAGCATGGACCATGTTCTAAAACTACAATCCTCACTTGACTCTCTATTTGGAAATGGTGCTTCAAAATATCTTCCAAAAGATATCGAAATGACATTCTCAAGAAAAACTGGTAGAATTAGAACTGTAATGCATAAAGGAAAAATGTTGTGTACATTAAGGATTGATGGGGGTTTGGCAATTAGTCCCTACTTTGCTCAAATGCTAATGAAGAGTAAAACATTCAGAGAAAACTGTGTCGAGATTAACAACGACGCTGCACCATTTGTTGAAGAAGGAAGATCAGTATTTTGTAAGCATGTTGTAAAATGCGGAAAAAACGTTAGAATCTCAGCTGACACTCCAGTGTTATTCAAAAACAAAGTGATTGCAGTAGGTCGAGCAGTTTTGTCCTATGAAATGATTTCAGATTTTGATAGGGGTGTGGCCGTTAAGGTTAGAGATAGTTTAAAAAGTCGTAAGGAGGAAAAAGAACTATGATGCGCGGAGGCAATCGCGAAATGCGAAGAATGATGGACAAGATGGGTCTGGACATGAATGAGCTACCAAACGTTCAGGAAGTCACAATCAAGACCGATAAAAAAGAGATCATTATTTCAAAACCCTCTGTTACAGAAATGAAAGCCAAAGATAATTCCATTTTCACTGTAACTGCAGATAGCTATGAGGAAAGGGAATTAGAAGTTCCGATCTTCTCCGAAGAGGATATTCAACTTGTTAGCCAACAAGCAGGTGTTGATGAAGAAAAGGCAAAAAGTGCATTAGAGGAAGCAAAAGGCGATCTTGCCAGAGCCATTTTACTGCTAACTACTGGTTAATCTCCCATTTTATGCCTAAAAATGAATGATTTAAGTAATGGAATCATTGAAATTCGTGTGTAATGAGTATGGCTGAATCTAAAGTCACTGGAATCATCAAATCTCTAAATGTCTTAGAAGATGATATCGACTCCTTAAACAGCAAAGTTGGAGATATGAAAAAACAACTTTCAGTAAAGGCTCAAAATGAGATAGATGCTCTTATGGAAAAAACCAGAGAAATGGCAACAAAAGAAGCCGAAGTTATGATTAATGCTTCAAAAGAAAAGGCAACTGCAGAATCTGCAAAAATTGCCCAAGAAGGTGATGCTAAATTATCTGAAATTCAAGCAAAAATTGATGCTGGTTTTGATGAAGCAGTGAAACATGTTGTGTCAACTGTTTTGAAGGCATAATCCTAAATTCTATATTTCACTTTGTCAAATATCGATCCCTTACTTAATTCCCGTATTGGAGTTGCTACTTCCTATGGCAAACCTTACTATAGATTTTCAACATATCTAAAAGCCCTCAAGTTATCATTTGATTCAATTTTGCCTGAGGATATTCAAGACTATTCAGGACATCTTATTCTAACCACTCACAAAGAATCTCCAAAAATTTGTGAAACCCCAATTCTACATGAAGATATTTTTGAACACCATCCAACTGTCATTAGAGGAATAATGATGCAAAAACTAAATCTTGATTTTGAAGAAAATGACCTAATCTTGGGAATAGATCCTGGTGAGAGAACCGGTTTGTCTGTATTTTATTATGGAAAAGAAATTGAGAGTTCAGTTCATTCATCTGTTGAAGAATTGGTTGTTCATGTCATTCGAGTTCTGGGAGG
Source organism: Nitrosopumilaceae archaeon (assembly GCA_013867245.1). Next base: position 6,047 of record JACENB010000006.1, on the reverse strand, counting down.
TCTTAGGGCAAAAAGAAAGATTGTAAAAATTGGAAATGGAAACATGGGAATTGCAAAACAAATTGTAACTATGTTGAATCTCAAATTCTGCTCATCTTTTGAATTGGAATTTGTTGATGAAAGAAAGACTAGTATGAAAATCAAAAATTTCAATCAGAGAGGAAAACGAGATATGTTATCTGCAAAATTCATTTCTCAAAGAGATGGATATAGGCATTCTATACTTCCACTGTCTATGACAGGCTAATTTTTCACATTTTACGAACGAATTTTCTTTTTCCTCAGATAATACTGTATGATATTATTCAATTTTCTATATTTTTTTTAGGAAAAACTGAAATTTTTTGTCAAACAACTATATTGACACGTATCATTTTTTCAAAAAAACGAATTTCAAACAAGCTATACATATTTATTGAAGATTTTTTGTTTTTCGTTGAAACTAATTGTACTGATCGTAAAATAACTTAGAATTTTTACAACTTTTGACGGCTTTTTTTATATTTTTCATCGATCCACCCTTATATACTTATGAATTCTATACAATACTACCAAGATGACTTGTAAAGGAATTTGTGTTAGATATAAGGCTCAAAAGCCTGTTGGAACCGGAAGATATGCTTCTGGACAACGTCGATGTCAAATTTGTGAAATATTCATCAAATGGGAAGGACTATGGTGTCCATGCTGTGGCTATAGATTAAGAACTAAACCACGTAATTTGAAATACAAAGCAAAACTACGTGCAAGAGTTGAGGCTGATTCTATTGAAGCAAAATCTGTTGCAGTTGAACCAGAAGTTGAAGAAATTGCAGTAAAAGCAAAATCTAAAGCAAAAACTGCAAAATCCAAAACAACAAAGTCTAAGGAAAAAACTCCATGCAAATATTGTGAGAAATTATTTGTCTATCCAGACAAACACGAGAAAAATTGCAAGAAGAATCCTACATTAGATGCTTCCCAAGATAGTGAATCAATAGCAATAAAAGCATAAGACTTGTTCATAGCTTATTGAACTCTCCAAATGGATTTTTCCAAAAATTGGTAAATTTGGAGGGCCGAAACTTTTCTTTATCTATTCAAAAATTTGATAATGGTTATTTTATTTCCGTATCTGAAGGATCTAACAAAATTGGTTCCATGGTGGCGTCGATGGCAACTGGACCAACTCCAATCACAACAACAATTATTCCTTCTAGAACCGAATCACTCTTTCTCAAACTTGTAGCCGAACGGATTAGTACCAGAATGAGAGGTATTGCATTAGTTTCTACCTTTATCCAAAAGGAATTGGAACCAAACACTGCAAAAGACTTAATGTCTGAGATAATGGAGATGATTGAGAATGAGTGATTTAAGAAACTATATCTCAAAAATTAAGAAAAACAAAGAACTCAAAACTGTAAAAACCAAAGTTTCAACAAAATATGAAATTGCCGGAATCACTGCCAAAGTTGACGGTTCACATGCTGTATTGTTTGAGAATATCAAAGAAAGTAATTTTCATTTAGTTGCAAATCTGGTTGGAACTCGAAAAAGATTCGCTCTCGCAGTTGGAGGTACTGAAGAAAATATTCATGAAAAGGTCATCTCTGCAATCAAAAAGGCAAAAGCCCCAAAAATTGTCTCATCAGGGAAATTTCAAGAAAATAGCTCAAAAAACCTCCTTTCCATGCCTATTGTTACCCATTTTGAAAAAGAATCTGGTCCATTTATCACGTCTTCCATAGTATATGTCAAGAATCCTGAAACTGGAAAACAAAATTCATCTTTTCATCGAATGATGCCAATTGACAAAACTCATTTTTCAATACGGATGGTTGAGGGACGTCATTTGCATAGATGTTTTGTTGATGCCAAAGAACATGGTGAGGATCTTAAGATTGCAATTACTGTTGGTGTTCATCCTGCAATTTCTATTGCAGGCGCATATCAGGCAGAATGGGGAAAAGATGAGATTAGTATTGCAAACTCTTTGTTGGGTGGAAAATTAACTCTAGCCAAACTTCCATTCACAGGACTAAACGTCCCATCGGGAGCAGAAATTGTTATGGAGGGAAGAGTTCTTCAGGATAAAACACATCCCGAATGGATGGTTGAGATGCTTCAAACATATGATCATGAAAGATCTCAACCTGTTTTTGAACTAGAAAAAATGTATTTTAGAAATAATCCTATTTTCCATGATGTTCTATCTGGATATTCAGAACATAGACTATTGATGGGCATGCCAATTGAATCAAAACTAAATGGCGATTTGAAAAAAGCATTCAAGCAAACACAACAAGTATCCATGACAAATGGTGGATGTAATTGGTTACATGCAGTAGTGCAAATAAAAAAGAAACATGATTCTGACGCAAAAAAAGTAATCAAAAAAACATTCGAATCTCATCGTTCACTAAAACAAGTAACAGTAGTTGATGAGGACATTGATCCAAATGATGCTGAAGCAGTAGAGTATGCCATGGCTACAAGATTCCAGGCAGACAAAGATCTTGTAATTTTAAAAAATGTTCGAGGATCTAGCCTTGACCCATCAAGTAATCAAAAGAAGTTACAGACTGCAAAAATGGGCATTGATGCAACTAGATCCCTTTCAAAACGCCCTGAGGGATTTGAATTGGCAAAAATCCCAAAAATTAACAAAATTAAACTCGAAAAATATTTCAAATAATCAAAATCAACTGATTAAATTAAATTTGGATATGTTCGAATCTTTTTAGATAAAATGTCATCTGAATCAAATATTCAAGAAAAGAGTCCTGCTGAATCACATGCTGAAGTTATTGTTAGGATGTTTCCATCTGATGCAAATCCAGCTGGAAATGTGTTTGGTGGTGAAATTTTAAAACATATTGACATGGTTGCAGGAATCGTTGCTCAGCGACATTCACAATCAAATGCCGTTACTGTTTCTATGGATAGTGTTAATTTCCTAAAACCAGTTTTTGTTGGAAATGTTCTTTCCTTAAATGCTCGCATTAACTATGTTCATAATTCTTCTATGGAGATAGAAGTCAAAGCAGAAGCTGAAGATATTGTTACTGGAATTCGAACTACTACTGGAACTGCTTTTGTAACATTTGTTGCATTAGATAAAAATGGCAAACCTATGCATGTTCCAAAACTTTCTTTAAAAACAGACGAAGATAGAGCCAAATTTGAAGAAGGAAAAATTAGAATGCAAAAAAGATTGGAAAATCGAAAAAAATAATTTTATGGTTTTTAGAGAACACTTTAAGAACAACGAACACTATCCTTAGTTAATGTCTGACCAAGAAAAAAATAATGAATGGGATTCATTGTGGCAAGAATATACCAAATCACTTGAAAATTGGAAATCTCTTTTTGAGCAGATTCAAACTGCTAGTAATGAGATGCAATCTAAATTCAATGAAGTTTGGGAAAAAGCAAGCATTGAATCAAGTAATGAAACCCTGAAATTATTTGGAGAAAACTGGCAAAAAGCAATGACTGATGCTGGAATGAATTCTTTTAAAGAATTTAGTGAGAACTGGCAAAAAGCTCTCAATGATAGTAACATGTCAACTTTCAAACAATTTGTTGAAAACTGGCAAAAGAGTCTAAGCGCATCTGGATTAGAACAGATGAATGCATATGGTGAAATGATGAAAAAATTCACTGAAACATGGGGCTCAATGTGGCCAAAATCCAAATAAATTTTGAAAGAATAAAAACATCCTTTATTCTAAATTTTTTATGTCTGTTACTCAGAATGAGTGCTTTGTGGAATTATCTAGTTTTGATGATTTAGCAAGATATGCCTGTGCATTTAGAGAATATCCTCAACGAATCTATTCCCAGGAATTTAACGGAGAGCGAGTTGTTTCAAGTAGTTTGGTTCTTGCTAATACCTTGCTCATCTTCTATGCACCTCTACAAAAATCTGGACGGTACATTTCATATCAAGTAACGGGTGGAAAAGAAATCTGTGATATTGTAGAATCTACAAAAGATATTTCTCATTATGCACCTGTCATACATATGGAGTCAGAAATTTCCCCACTACCTGAAACCGAAGAAAATATTCCTGATCAGTTTCATCCAATACAAGTTAAGGATCTTGGTAGCTTGGCCAGACTTACATATGATCCCGAATTTCCAGATGAACAAAATTTAACGTTATTTGCTTTGCCTAGAAAAAAATCTTGGGTACTTGGTTACATTACTTCCATAGAAATGGATGAAGTTTATTACAATTTCAATTACGTTGAATTGGATTCTGAACCAACAAAAAATTTCTTAAAGTATCAGGGTAATCATGGTAAAAATCCAGAATTCTCTGATACTATTGATCATGGCTTTTCATATTTTCCAATAATTAAAATAAAAAAAGAGCATCAAATATTTGGTTTTTCAGATTAGATTAATTCCAAGATGTTAATTCTTTAATTTTTTTCCTTGACTCTTCAACTAGTCTAATCAATACCGGAATGTACACTTCTGTAGCATAGGCAACTTCAATTTCATAAACATCTTTAATATCAATAAATGCTGATGCAGTAATCTGATTTTCATTCACACTAGGCTCATTATTTTCTGTTCTTTTGTGGTTAATCACTTCTAAAAATACTGGTAGTTGTCTTTTGATCTCAATTTGCAACTCATCTTTTGAGCGCAATCTTTCATTGCTTAAACCAACTATAATTTGTTGATTAATATCATTTTCATATCTATCTTGAGCTCTTATCATAATTTTTATTTCAGGTAAAGTGTTCTGTTTATTTTTTAATTCGCATATTTTTTTAATTACTTTTGGAAATCTGCTTTTGTGTTCTTGATTGATTTTATCTATGTACCATTCTGAAAATTTAATTGCCTTTTCATCATTTTTTTCTTTTGCTCTTTCAAGAAATTTTTCATATGATACTTTTTCTGTTATGAATAATCCAAAATCTCTGTTAGCTTCATCAAAAATTCCTTCTAATGCTGTATTGACAGAATCGATGAATTTAGAGAAAAAATGATTAACGTAGTAAGGATCAGGATCGTATTGCTTTATCTGCTTTAGATAAATTTCACAATCATCAATGATTTTCTCAATATTCATTGGCCATTGCCAGATTCAGAATTTGTAAATTTTGATTGTGATTTCAAACTAATTGCTAATTCTTTGAAAATTTCATTTACACTTACATCTACTAGATTTATTGTGGCATTTTCTTTGACTATTTGCTTTTCAAATTTTTCTTTTAGCGCAAATGATACTGATGACCAATGCAAAATTCCTTTCAGTTGTTCTTCAACTGTGGCATTTGTAGTGGGAAAATTTGCTGGTGAGAAAACAATGCCATTTGTCCATTGCATAGTAGGAATTGCTCCTCCAGAAGATCTAGTACTAAATGCTATTTGCTTTACCCAATCTTCAAATTTGTACTCAATTACTTCGTGAATTACTAGTTTTTTCCATGGTTCTACAGAAATTTCCATTTGAACTTGGTTTTGTAAAAACCAATTATAATCTTATTTTTCAAGCGTAATCCCGGAATCTTTAGATTTAGACTGGCTTATTTACTAGAAAATAATCACTATTTTTTGTAATGGATAAATGGGCTGACTATTTGATTTCTGAAGTCAGTTATGATACCGAACATTTGATTTCTGTTGCTATTAGACATCAAGATACTGAAAAAGGAATTACTAAAGGAACCCCTATTGATCGTCTAACTATTTCGTCTGATATCAAAAACGGAATTTCTTACATTACAATTTACAGTGGAAAAAACTCATGGAAAAAAGGACATAGAATTCAGACTTTTTCAATTGGAGGTGAACCCTTTTTACGAATTGATGGAAACAAAGTGGAATTAGATTCTCTGGGAGATATACCTACAGTTTCAAATCTTGAATTATTAGAACTTGATTTAGCTCCTGAACCTGTTACAGAAGAACCAACTCCTGAACCAGAACCAGCTCCACCAAGTCCTAGAGGTTCATTACCAAAAGAATCTGCAGAGGAACTTCCACAAGAACTTGATTTAGCTCCTGAACCTGTTACAGAAGAACCAACTCCTGAACCAGAA
>JACENB010000124.1 GCA_013867245.1 Nitrosopumilaceae archaeon | reverse complement strand
TTTCAAGTGGGGTATGTGATGCCAGATGAAAAACACAATCAAAACTTTTTTCACCAAATTCTAAATTAGAATCAGTTAGATCTCCTACCACCTCATCAGTTTCTGTCTTTGTGTGTTTTCCAGGTCTGACTAGTGAAGTAACATTGTAATCTTTTTTCTTTAGGCTCTCTATGAGTCTTGAGCCGATAAATCCGGTTGCACCCGTCACTAAAACTGATTCCATACCTTGGGAATCGCTTCATATGATTTAAGATTTAGATAATTTTTTACTGGTGCCAATTTTTTTCAAAAATTATATTCATGATATCTGTAGAATAGTTATGGAACAAGACGATCATTCTGATAAACAAATTCAGGACATTTTGTCTATGAAAAAAGTTGCAGTTATTGGAATGTCAAAAAACCCTTCAAAGGCTGCTCATTATGTACCTAGGTACCTATCTGAAAATGGATTTGATATTACACCTGTAAATCCTTCAGCTGATGAAATTTTAGGAAAGAAATGCTATGATTCTGTATCTGATATTGATGAAGATGTGGATATTGTAGATGTCTTTAGGCCCTCTGATGAGGTCTTGCCATTTGTTCAAGAAGCAATCAAGAAAAAACCCAAAGTTATCTGGCTTCAAGAAGGAATTCATAATCCTGAAGCTGAAAAACTGGCTCGTGATGCAGGAATCACTGTTGTTTTTAACAGGTGTATGTTAGCAGAACATCAGAGATTGTGTTAATATGGAAAACTTTGAGAACTTCTATCATGATTTGCTTGAACTAGCAAAAAAATACGAAACAAAAAACATACCTCTTAAAATTGAAAAAGACCTCGAAAATGATATTGTAAAAATTTTTGGAGAAAAAATCACTTCTTTGGCAAGAGCAAAAAATGGTCTCAATGATGTAACTGAATTATCTTACACTACTGCAGAACATCATCCCTATTGGAATTTACTGTATAATTGCTCAGAAATTGCAACTAGTGTTTTGGAAAAATGGAAAGATTCCCTCACAGATGAGGATTTGTCTGATATTGAGTGGGGAATTAAAGAACTGACTCAGTCTCTTGAAAAAATCAAAAACAAAGAAAATGTCGATTCCTAGGCAGAGATAAATATTCTCAGATGAAAATTATTGCATGCCAATCAAACTTGGATTAATTGGTAAGACCAATACTGGCAAAACAACATTTTTTAATTCTGCAACTTTATCCTCGGAAGAAATTTCATCTTACCCATTTACCACAAAATCACCTGTTTCGGGAATTGCAAATGCCATTACACTTTGCGTTCACCCTGAATTTAAAATTCAAGACAATCCAAACAATTCAAAATGTGTTGACGGTTGGAGATATATTCCAATTGAACTAATTGATCTTCCCGGATTAATCAAAGATGCTTGGAAGGGAAAAGGATTGGGAAATCAGTTTCTTTCAATTGCAGCACAATCTGATGCATTACTTCATGTAGTTGATGCATCTGGCGGAATAGATTCTACTGGTAAAATCACTGAAGTGGGAACTGGTGATCCAATATCTGATTTTGCTGATATTGAAGAAGAATTAATCATGTGGTATCATAAAATTCTTGAAGGAAATCGTGAGAAAGTATCAAAGTTAATCAATTCTGGTTCGGAATTCATTGATGCTGTAACTGATCTTTATCGTGGAATTGGTGTAAACAAATCTCATGTAAAGGAATCTCTTGTTGCAACAGGCCTTGATGAAAAAAACTTTGATGACTTTGATATGACTGATAGCAAAAAGTTTGCATCCTATTTGAGAAAAATATCAAAACCTACGTTAATTGTTGCAAATAAAATTGATGTCGATGGAGCAGACAAGAATTTTGCTCGATTACGTGAACGTTACAATGACTCTATTGTAATTCCTGCTAGTGGGGACAGTGAATTTAGTCTAAGACGTGCTGAGCAGAAGGGACTCATAAAATACTCTCCAGGCTCAGAACAATTTGATATCCTCAAATCTGATGAATTGAATGAAAAACAAATCAATGCTTTGGACTTTATCAAAAAAGGAATAATGGGTGAATACATGCGTACAGGAGTTCAGTTCGCTATCAATGTTGCAGTCTTCAAATTACTCAAAATGAACTCAATTTATCCAGTTGCAGATGACACAAAACTTGCTGATAAGAAAGGAAGAATTCTTCCTGATTTGATTCTTCTAAAAGATGGCGCAACAATAAATGATTTGGCAAAAGAGATTCACACAGACTTGACAAAAGGCCTTCTTTATGGAAAAGATTTGAGATATAATCTCAGATTGCCTGTTGATTACCAGCTAAGAGATAGAGATGTGGTTTCTCTAGTTAGTGCTGCAAAAAAATAATCAATTTTTCTTACTTCTTGGTTTTGTTCTTAACACAGCTTTGCAACAAATACATCTTGGATCATCAATTGCTAAGAAAATTCCACAAAACGTA
>JACENB010000021.1 GCA_013867245.1 Nitrosopumilaceae archaeon | reverse complement strand
TAGGTTCTAGACATCATTTATCAGATAAAGAAAAAGATTTCATTGAAAAAATAGGAATTAAAGATTTTACAAGTATAGGAAGTTCATTAAAAGTTGGTAAAATTAGTTCAGGTCAAGCCGAAGTATACATTACTACAACAAATAAAATGAAAGAATGGGATACAGCTGCATCTTATTGTATTATTTCAGAAGCTGGTGGAAAAATGACAGATATGTTAGGAAATGAATTAACATACAATAACAAAAATGTGTATCATCAAAATGGCATCTTAGTAACCAATGGATTAATTCATGAAAAAATTTTAACAGAATTTAAAAAATTAGAGTAGGTTTCTTTCATTAAGAAAGTCCTTTACTTTATTTGCACTATCTGCAAGAGGTTCATGTTCGGTATCAATAACTAAATCTGCTTTTTCTGGAGCCTCATAAGGATCATCTATTCCTGTAAATCCTTTAATCTCTCCTTTTCGAGCCTTGGCATACATGCCTTTGACATCTCTTTCTTCACATTTTGCTAATGAACACTTTACATACACTTCTGCAAATTGATCACCTGCAGAAATAATTTCTCTAGCATTTTCTCTATTTTCAACATATGGTGAAACTAGAGATACTACACTTGGAACACCATGATTTAGCAAAAGCTTAGCTAAATGAGCAACTTTTTTGTTATGTTCATCACGTCCTGCTTTTGAGAAATCTTTTGGTGAGAACCATTCTCTTAGTTCATCACCATCAAGCATTGCCAAATTTGGAATATCTTTCTGCAAATCTTTTACAATTGTGGTCTTGCCTGAACAAGGAAGACCAGTCATCCAAAGAATGAAAGGTTTCATATTCAAAAATGTTGAAATTACTAATAAAGAGCTTACGTTAATTTTGAACCCAATTTTGTTTTTCTAAATAATCAATCTCTTTGATCATATCTTCCATTTTTTTTGAAACTGTCATTACAGATTTGAATTGTTCATACATTTCAAACTCCTCCTCTTTAGATATTATTTCAGCTTCGGCTTTATCAAAGAAATTTTCTTCCTTTTTCATGTGATCCATTAGATAAGTAGAGTATGTTTTCAAAAATCTTGCAACAGGTTCCCGTGCATCTTCACCATTTTTCCATCGTTTTACATGCTTTTTTATTTGAATTGCAATTCTTCTTGAAAACTCATGTTCAATTAACAATGCTCGAATTTCTTGTTTTAAATGATCATAACTTGCAACGCATGGAAAATATGAATCCTCTTCTCGAGAATAATGAATTGAATCAAAGAATTCCTCAATAATAATTGTAATTTTTTCTAAATCTGAAATTGGAATATTTTTACCTGCATAAAGTTCTGTATAACATTTTATGATTATTTTATCTAAACGCCTAATTTGTTTATGATCTTCACGTAATGAATCAGTTGCACTCAATAACAAAAATTATTCTTGTATTGGATTTAATGTTTTACAAGCTATCAAAACACTCATGAAAAATTCAGTTTACTTTTTAACCATATATTATTTCAATCAATTAGTAATGGATACAATTACTTTAACAATATTAAATTTGATAACATCACAAATTGAAGGTTTTTCATTTTCAGAAATTAATTCATCAGTTATTTTGAATAAACTAACAGAAATACAAACATCAATTTCTTCATTATCAATACAGGATGAGCCAATTGCTACTGCACCAATAATATTACTTGCAGCAGGTGTTGTAATATTTCTTGGAGTTGCAGGAGAAGCATTTTTTAAAAAAACAGGTATTCCAGATGTAGCATTTTTAATGATTCTAGGTGTAATTATAGGACCAGTATTTGGAATTATTCAAGCTGAAGCTGTTATTCAAGTCGTCCCATATTTTGCAGCACTTGCATTGATAATTATCATGTTTGATGGTGGATTAAATTTAGATATCAAACATGTAATAAAAACTGCGCATTATTCAGTTACTTTAGCTATTGTGGGTTTTATCCTATCTGTAATAATAATTTCAGTTGCAACACATTACGTTTTAGAATGGACTTGGCTAGAAAGTATTTTGCTAGCTTCAATTGTTGGAGGTAGTAGTTCAGCAATTGTTTTTGGTTTAGTTAGAAATATCAGAATATCAGAAGAAACAAAATCAATTCTGAGCTTTGAGTCAGCAGTGACAGATATTCTTGCCACAATTATTGCATTCATTTTATTTGAAGCTGTTCTTGCTGGTCATTTTGATTTACAAACATTACAAGAAACAATTGGCAGAGCAGTTGTTGTTGGTTTAGTTTTAGGATTTGGTGTAGGAATACCTTGGATGTATATTTCAACAAAATTTGGAAATGCACAACATGCGTATATGTTGACATTATCAATATTATTTGTACTATTTTTCTTAGCAAATTCATTTGGAGAATCAGGAGCACTAACAGCCTTAGTATTTGGTTTAATGATTGGTAACAAAAGACATCTTTCCAGAATTCTTAGATTCAAGGTTCCTAGAATCGAGATGGATGATCCAACCCATAATCAACTGACATTTTTGGTAAGATCATTTTTCTTTGTATTTGTTGGGTTGATGGCAACATTTGGACAAATTGAATACATGATATTTGGAATTGTGATAACAATTGCAGTATTTGTTGGCAGAGCAGGTGTTGTAAAAGCTGTTTTAACAAAAAGATTTTCTAGATTAGATAAATCAGTAACAAATTCAATGATTCCAAGGGGGTTAGCTGCTGCAGTACTTGCAACTTATCCAATAACTATGGGATTACCAAATGCAGAAGCATACCCACAAATGATATTTTTCATAATTTTATCCTCTGTAATAATTACAACAATAGGGTTAGGAAAATCAAAAAAAATTCCACCACCAGATTCAATTCGAGGTGGATTTGTAAAACCATCAGATGATTCATCAGATAATGAAATTGTTACTGAAGAAGTAGATGAGTATCATGGAAAATTTGATGGCGGATTTATAAAACCATCAGATGATTCTAAAAAGTAGTAAATTTTTCATTAATTTTGTTAAGATATTTGTTATTGTAATCATTAAACATTTCAATTTTACTTTGATTCAAAGCCATAGCTCCAGGTCTAGTATTCACATGTTTTTGTGAAATTTTTTGCTGTTGCAATATATTTTCCAAATTTTGTTTTGAAATTGATTCTAAATTTTTAATTAATATTTGAAATTCATTTTCAAATCTAATCTTTATTTCAGAAATAGATGGTTCTGAACCAATAATTTCTTGAGTCATGATATTTCCAAATACTTTTTTGGTTAATTCTAACAATATACTAATACAAAATTAGTGATATAAATTCAATTTGATATTTATCAATATTACCATTGCCGGTTAAGCTGGTTCACCTAGAAAATGTACAGTATCATTATTTACAACAACTGTTCGATCTTTTGGAATATGGTATAATTTTTTTGAGCCATTTTGAGATTGTACAATTAGTTTTGAAAATGGATCTTTTAGAGATTTGTACAAAATCCCTTTATCACTAACAGATTGAGACCAATGAACTCCATTTACAAATGAAATTGTTTGGAATTTAACTACCTGATATGAGTAAACCATCTTCAATTAATTATTAATTATTGCACTCATTAAGGATTTTCCTCCAATTAAGGCTGCAATAGATAATCCAACATTTGTAAAAATATTAACAATAAATGAAATGTATTGGTTACTTTCAAGTAGATTACTAGAATCAAGTGCAAATGCAGACATTGTAGTCAATGAACCACAAAAACCAACAGCAGCAAATAACGAATATTTTGAATCAAGATGCCATTGTTGTGAAACTACTACAAATACTCCAAGAATAAATGCTCCAGCAATATTGACTATCAAAACGTTAACAGGTAATGTATTGAAAATTAATGGTGATTCAGTAAGTTTGTATCTTAGAAATGCACCTAGAACAGAACCCATTCCAAGAAAAATAAATTCCAAACCTTTCATTGATTTAAAATTAGTTTTAGGGGTTATTAGTGGTATTATCAAAAAAATATGCTGACATTTTTATAGCTTTGAGAATTCAAAAACGTAATGTCAATTAAAATAAGATGTAGTGATTATGGTTATGAATGTGATCTATCTTTAGATGAAGAATTAACTATGGGCTTGATTGAAAAATTAAGAGATCATTTTGAAGAAGAACATGGGCTTGATTATACTATAGAAGCAGTTACACAAATGATTACAAATCGTGGACATTCTTTAGAATCTATTAAAAAATAAAAATTTTAATTAAATTTACTTTGGCATATTTACTATAACTATTATTGCTGCACATACTCCCATTAATGCTAGCATATATTTTCTATATTTTGGATCACTTGTTCGCATAGTATTACCATAAACATAATAGAATTTAAAAATTCATATCATTTTTGAGTTGTTGAAATTTTACCCAGTATAACATTTCTAACTTTAACCATTTTTCTTGCAAGCATAAATCCACCAGCAGTCATAGAACTACCTACAATAATGTGTAAAATTCCTAAATCTGAATTTAGTAAAACATATGCCAATCCAGCAAGCATTAACAATACACCAAATGCTGCAAAAATAGCCATCATTACTGGAACTCTAGAAGGTACTGGTGGCAAGTATGGTTCTTCGGTATATTTAGCTGAAGATGCTTCAATATCTACAATATCTTTACAAACATCACAACAACGATGACGCTTTTTATTTTGCCATGTTTGAGTTAAGAAATAAAAATCTTGATGACATGAATCACAAGATCTCTTAGGAAGAGTGATTCTACCATGATCATCAAAGTCTTGACCCATTTTTTTCATGCATTCTCTACAAAAATATCCGGGAATTCTCCATTGTTTTTGAAAATTATATTTTTTAAATCCCAATGAAGTGTTACATCCTGTGCATGAAGTCATATTATGCTCCTTTAGTACTACTTCCACTAAAGACTTTTGCTATTCCCTTTCTTGCCTCAATTATTGGTAAGAAAATAATTATTGCAGATGCAATGGCTACCCAAACTACTGAGATTCCTACCCAAACAGCATAAGAGCCCATTTCAAATACATATCCTGATGCGATTAATGGTAGTGGCCATGCAACAATTAGAATTAAAGTCATGAGGCCTCCTCCTTTAAGACTAAACTTGAATGCTCTCTTTAATGTCTCTTCATCTTCTGCTGCTGCAGCTTGATCCGCAGCAGAGACTTCTACAAGAGTAATCTTTTCTTTAAGATCATTCCAATCAAATGTTTTGCCTGCTGCAAGACTTCCAGCTATTGCAATTGCACCACCTGAAAGGATTGCAGTAATGTTTGCAAATAGCATAGAGTAATTGTTACCAAGGCTAGCTAAGTCAATAACACCACCTGAATCGACAAAACCACCTGCACCAGATGCTGTTGCTACCCATACTGTTGTTGAACAGAATAATCCAATGATTGCTCCCCCTGTTGCAGCAACTTTGTTGGTTTTGGACCACAGTATCGTTAGTGCAATTGGAATTACTGCTGAACCAATTAAGATACCCATTGCTAAGTAGACGAATCCAAGACTTAAACCCATGCTTAGTAGTACTACAGCTAGACCACCCATACCAATACCAAACGCACAAATCGTCGCTCTGGAAACTTTAACAAGTTGTTTACCAGATGCATTTGGATTCTTGTAAGTTCTATACAGGTCATATGTAACCAGAGATGATACTGCAATTAATTCTGCAGATCCTGCAGAAGTAACTGCCATGAATAACATTGTTAATACCATAATTGCTCCAATTTCACCCATTAGAGCAGTTGCTGCAGCTGGGACTACTAAGCCCATTTGAGCTTGTTGCATAGTAATATCCACATCAAGCGCTACCGCCGTCAGACCCATCGTTGTTGCAAGTGTAAATGGAATGGCAAACCAGCAAAGTCCACCAAGTAAGAAACCTTTTACAGTTGAACCTGGTTGAGCTGCAATTGCACGTTGCCAATACGCCTGATCTACAAATACAGTTCCAAAGTTTCCAACTATGTTAATGATACCAAACATTAAACCACCAGCTGATGCCATAGTCAAGAAAGCACCTGCGGCATTGCCCTCAACCGGTCTTATTTCAGCTGCTTGTACTAATTTTTCATACATTCCTTCCACTCCACCAGTAATGTCAGTATTGATATAGACTGCTGCAACGAAAGTTAAGATGACTACGAATATGATAATAGTGTGCATATAATCTGCAACGAAAGTTGCTTTTAATCCACCAACTAGAGTGTAAATCATAACACCAATTGGAATTAAGAATGCTGCCAGTGAGATATCCATTCCAGTTAAACCATTAACAACTGCTGAACCTCCAAGTAGAAGCATTGCAGTTACAATCATGTTAGTCATTAGTGCAAAAACTAAGAATATTTTATGAGAACCATTACCATATCTTGCGCGAATAATTTCTAAGAACGTGTGTGCATTTGGTGCTTTTCGTTTTAATTCAATTGCTAAAATTCCAAATAATAAAACCTGAATTGATGCACCTGCTGCGTACCAAAATGGACCACTAATACCATATTGATATGCTACAGTAGAAGATTGTAGTAAAGTTGCAGCCCATGTCCATGCTGAGACAATTGCTGCTGCAGTAAGACCAGTTTTGATTGTTCTTCCTGCTGTGTTGAACATTTCAGAAGTTTGACTAACTCCCAAGTATTTTTCTTCAATTTTTACTTCAACTGTAATGATTACAGCAAATACCATTCCTAAGCCAACAACAATGGCCCAACCGATCCATTCTGGCAAGGCTTCTCCGACTGCAAAACCTTCAGAGATTGCACCTGCTGCGAATACGGATTGAGGAATACTAGACACAGTAATGACAGCAATCAAAGCTAAAATCGAAAACGCTTGAATGGATCTGTATCGGGACACTAGGCATTATAGTGATAAAAATATACTTAAGGATTTTTAGAAAAAAATTGTCGACGTCGACAAAATCAAAAAAACAAAATACTGAAAATGTTTTAAAATAAGTGATATAATCTTCCTAAAGATAATTTTGTTGCAGGTTTAGTTGTAGTAATTTTTCCATTAACTTTTACTTCATATGTTTCAGGATTCACATCTATCTCAGGTGTTGCATCATTATACAACATTTCTTTTTTTCCAATAGAACGACAATTTTTTACTGCAACTAATTTTTTATCACAATTAATTTTTTCTTGCATTCCATTATCTAATGCTAATTGAGATGTAAAAATTACAGATGTTGATTGTACAGCTTTACCTAATGAACCAAACATGGGTCTATACAATACTGGTTCAGTAGTTGGAATAGATGCATTGGGATCACCCATTAAAGAATAAGCAATGAATCCACCTTTGATTATCATTTTAGGTTTTACACCAAAAAATTGTGGAGACCAAATAACAATATCAGCTAATCTTCCAGGCTGCAAGCTTCCAACATAATCAGAAATTCCATGCGTAATAGCAGGATTAATAGTGATTTTTGCAATGTACCGTTTTACTCTGAAATTATCATTTTCAGAATTATCTTCAGGTAAACTTCCAGTCATTTTTTTCATTTTATCTGCAGTTTGCCAGTTTCTCGTAGTTACTTCTCCAACTCTTCCCATTGCCTGACTATCTGAAGACATCATACTAAGAACTCCAATATCATGTAAAACATCCTCTGCAGCAATTGTTTCTCCTCTTATTCTAGATTCAGCAAATGAAATATCTTCAGGTACGGATGAATTTAGATGGTGACAAACCATCATCATATCAAGATGTTCTGCTAATGTGTTTACAGTAAATGGACGTGTTGGGTTTGTTGAAGATGGCAAAATATTAGATTCACTTGCAATTTTTAAGATATCTGGAGCATGTCCACCACCTGCACCTTCAGTATGATAAGTATGGATGGTTCTTCCTGCAATTGCTGCAATTGTGTCATCTACAAATCCACATTCATTTAGGGTATCAGTGTGTATTGCAACTTGGGTATCAGTCTTGTCAGCTACATTCAATGCAGAATGAATTGTTGCAGGTGTTGTTCCCCAATCTTCATGTAACTTTAATCCACAAGCTCCTGATTCAATTTGCTCAAATAATGCAGATTCAAGAGAATCATTACCTTTTGCAAGAAAACCAAAATTCATTGGAAGATTATCTACAGATTCAATCATTCTATGAATATTCCATTTTCCAGGAGTACATGTTGTAGCATTAGTTCCATCCGCAGGACCAGTTCCACCTCCAATCATGGTTGTAGTTCCATTACAAATTGCATGAGTAGCTTGTTGTGGAGAAATAAAATGAATATGTGAATCAATTGTTCCAGGAGTACAAATTGTATTTTCACCAGCAATAATTTCAGTGTTAGATGAAATTATCATGTCCACATCATCTGCAATATTTGGATTACCAGCATTTCCAACACCTATAATTTTTCCATTTTTAACACCAATGTCAGCTTTGATTATTCCTAAAACAGGATCTAAAATTATTGCATTTGTAATTACAAGATCAAGTGATTCATCTCTAGATATTCCACTAGCTTGTCCCATTCCATCTCTAATACTTTTTCCACCACCAAAAACAGATTCATCACCATATTTGATCAAATCTTTTTCAATTTCAATTATTAAATCAGTATCAGCAAGTCGAACTCTATCACCAGTTGTAGGACCAAACAAATCAGCATAATTTTTTCTAGAAATATTTAGTGTCATAATTCCATTCCTAGAAAACCTTGTTCTTTTGCTTTAGAAAATGCTTCATTTTGTTTTTCAGATAACAGACCATTTACTAAGCCACTAAATCCATAAACAATTCTCTTCCCAGAAAATTCAGTTAATTCTATTTTTTTACTATCTCCAGGCTCAAATCTTATGGAGGTTCCAGCCGCAATATTCAGATGAAATCCATAAGATTTCCTTCTTGGAAATTCTAATGCTTTATTCACTTCAAAAAAATGTGCATGTGAACCAACTTGAACTGGTCTATCACCAGTATTTTTAACATTTAGAGAAATTGTATTTTTTTTAACATTTGCAATTATTGGTTTTTCAGATAAAAAATATTCCCCAGGAATCATTTTAGTTTTCACCTATAGGATCATGAACTGTAACTAATTTTGTGCCATCATCAAAAGTAGCTTCAACTTGTATGGAATGAATTAATTCTGGAACACCTGGTAATACTTGATCTTTTTTTAAAACTTGTCTTCCAGAACTCATCAATTCTGGAACAGATCTTCCATCTCTTGCACCTTCCAAAATATGATCAGAAATAATTGCCACAGCTTCAGGATGATTTAATTTTAAGCCACGACCTTGTCTTTTACGTGCTAATTCTGCTGCAACAAAAATATTCAATTTTTCAATTTCCCTAGGAGTAAGCATCAATGATTAAAGTATTCAATTACTGTATATAATAATTAAAAAGATAATTACCAAAGTAAACATTATCAGAATAAGGCAAAAATTATGATAAACATTAATTCAATTTTAGGAAATATTTTCAAAGGAATTGATTTAGAAAATGAGAATTTTGAAAAAATAATGCTATCACGAATTGATTTAGAAAAGACAAATTTACGAAAAAAAACGGCTTTGGGT
>JACENB010000146.1 GCA_013867245.1 Nitrosopumilaceae archaeon | reverse complement strand
TTCTCAAATAGGAAGCATGACTTAATCGTATATCTGCAAATTCATCACGTAAATCATAATGTGCATCAAAAACAACGTAACCAGTTTCTTTTGGAAAACTAGTGTAAGTTCCATAAGTAATTGAGTGTTCACCACCCAAAATGAAAAGTTGTTTTTGATTTGCAACAAGTTCAGTAGTAATTTTTTTTAGCATATCAATCATTTCAGATGCCACAACAGTATGACGGGTATTACCTAGATCTTCAATATTTACGGATTCTAAATCAACTCCAAGTTTGGGATGAAAAATTTCAATATTATTAAAAGAATCACGAATTGCATCTGCTCCAAATCTACAACCTGGTTTGTAAGAATGAGTAGCATCAAAAGGGACACCAAAAATTGTGGCAATAGGCTCACCACCTTCATCAGAACCAGTGATTAAGGGATTGTTATTCATGTATAAATCAAGAAAACTCATAGCATCTACACCATTAGATTTGGGCGTTTGGATATATGTTTTGGAAAATTCAAACCTGTAAACGGTTTATCTTTTGTTTGTTCATTAATTTCATTTATGAATTCGTCAAAAGATATTTCTCTAACAGAGCCAGTCTTCCTATCACGAATACTTAGGTTTTCAGAATTAGCTTCCTTTTCTCCAATTACAAGAATGTATCTAATCCATTCTTTTTCAGCTTCTCGAATTCTTTTTCCGATACTTTCATTTCTATCATCAATGTCAACTCGTACAGAATTTGCAGAAATTTTGTCAGTTAATTTTTCACAAAAATGATAAAATTCTTCTTTAAGAGGAATTATTCTAACTTGTGTTGGGGATAACCACAATGGAAGCATAGGTTTTCTACCTTCATGAGAATCAGTTGCAGCCTTTTCTAATAATGCATAAATGATTCTTTCAATTGCGCCACTTGGAGAATTGTGTAAGATTATCGGATGTTTTTTATTATTATTTTCATCAACAAATTCAATTCCATATCTATTTCCATTTTCAACATCAATCTGATCAGTAGATAACGCAGATGCCTTACCTAGATTATCAATGAAATTGAATTCCCATTTCAAAACAAAATAAAAGAATTTTTCAGTCCACATTTCAACTAAAACAGGTTTACCATTCTTTTTTACTAATTCTTCAATTGTAGATTTGTTTTCATTATAGAAATCTTCAGTGAATCGAATCGCCATATCATAATCTGAATTTTCAATTCCCAAATTAGACAAAACACTTTGAGATAAATCAAATCTAACTTTAATTTCATCAATTGCTTGTTTCATATCACCACAAAATGCATGACAATCAGGCATAGTGAAGGCTCTAAGGCGTCGTAATCCCACTAATTCACCAGATTGCTCTCTTCTAAAGCTATATCGTGTAAGTTCATAAAGTTTGTAAGGCAAATTTTTGAAAGACATTTGAAAATGATTTGCCATAAGAAATTGTCCAAAACAGGCAGCAAATCGTAGAAATAATTTTTTTCCATCAGAGTCGATATTGTATTGTCTTGCAGGAAATCGATTGAAGTAACTTACCATACTAGGATGTTCAGAATCATACATGATTGGAGTCTCTACTTCATATCCACCATATTCTTTGACTCTATCAGTTACGTATCGTTCAATTAGAGATTTCATTAAACGACCGTTTGGAAAAAATCTCATATTACCAGAATCAGATGCAGTTTCATAATCAGCAATTCCCATTTTTTTCATAAGTGCAACATGAGGAGGAGGTTGATCAACATGGCGTTGTTTTGCAGCTTCATACTTTGCCAAAATTTCTAATTTAGGATATTTTGAAAAATCAAAATCACCAATGTTTGACATTGTTCCATCTGGAGACATGATTTTCCAGATAGAACGAATTTTAGATTCACCTTTTAATGCTTCAGAAGTTAATTCAGAATCAGATTTTACTGTAGGAGAATCTTTAGTAACAACCTTTGAACTTTCAGCTAATGGATGTCCTTTTACCTGTAATTTGTATGATTTAGTCCAACCAAATGGAGAATGAGAAACATCCAAATCAGATGCAGATGATTCCATTTCTTTTAAGAGTGAAATTGCCACAGAAGGTTTAGCTAAATTAGAACTCAAGTGAGCATAAGGATATAGTAGTAATTTTTTACAGCCAATTTTTTGCATTGACTCTTTAATCTGAGAAATTGCATTTTGTGCAACACCAGAATCATCACCATCTTCAATAGCAACAAAAACAACTACTAATTCTTCTAGTCTTTGAGTTTCAGTATTTGTAATTTCTTCTGCACTTTTAATCTCTTTTTTTGTAGGAGTATATTCAATGCTATCACAGTGTAATTGTAAAATTCTCATGACTGAAATTGATTATTGTCAGTTTAAAATCGTTAGTATTTACTTTAAATTGAAAATATTGTGCCTGAATCAAACAAATTGGAAATTTTTTACACCTTTCCAGATATACCAAGTTCCAATAGTTCTATAGGGAGTCCATTT
>JACENB010000056.1 GCA_013867245.1 Nitrosopumilaceae archaeon | reverse complement strand
ATCTTCTCTTCGTCAGATACCTCTAATTCCATGTCTAATTCTTTTTCTTGTCCGTATGATGTTTGAACAGATAATAACACTAATGAAATTAGAAAAATACTTGCAATCTTCAATGTTTTTCACTATGCTAATCTAAAATCTTCTTTTACTGTATTTAATACTACATGTGTGATTGTGTTTTCAACATTCGGAATGGATGCCAATTCTTTAACAAATTTGCTTAATTCATTTCTTCCCTTGAATTTTGCGATAATTATTGTATCTGTTGAACCTGTAATGTCATAAACTCCACAAACATTCTCAAATTTTGATATCTCTTCTTCTATATCTACAACCTTGTCTTTTTTTGCAATGATTTCAATTATTCCAGTTAGTGAATACCCTAGTTTTTCATGATCAATAATTGCAGAATAACCGTTAATGATTTTCTCTTTTTCCATCTTTTTTATTCTAGATAGAACTGTTACTGTAGACATTCCTAGTTTCAGCGCAAGTTGTCTTGCTGATAGTCTTGCATCTACCATCAAATTTCTGAGAATCTTCTCATCTGTACTGTCTAAATTCACATATTCTTTACTGCAAAAATTTATTTAAATTTTCAGTAAATTACTGTAAATTTGTTTAATTTTTAAAAATACCAGTCATTTTTCATTTTTCAAATTTAATACAAATACAAAATTATGTAATTTGTGGAAAAAATACAGGAACTTGTATCTAAAGGAAAAATTCTCTTAGAAGATGGAAAATTTGATGATGCTCTGGGGTTTTTTGAACAAGCACTTTTGTTGAATCAAGATGATCCTGATTTGTGGAATTACAAAGGAATTACACTAAGAAGTCTTGGTAGATATGAAGAAGCCATGGACTGCTTTAACAAATCTCTGAAAATTGATCCTCGTGATAGACATTCTTCTTGATTTATCATTGACAAATAGTGAATCTATATTATTAACAAAATATTATCTGATATATTGAATAACATAGATCGGATGTTGGCCGAAGCCTATGAATGCGTTGAAGATGGTGATTTTCATGATGCCCTTAATCTATATGATCTTGTCCTAAAACATGAACCCTTAAACACTGGAGCTCTAATTGACAAAGGAGTCACTCTTCAAAACATGGGTAGACTGAAACTAGCAATACGATCTTACAACAAAGCACTAAAAATATCTCCTCAAAATACTGATGCTTTGTTAAACAAAGGCACTGCATTGCATTCTAGTCAAAATTATGCTGAAGCATTGGAATGTTATGATGCAGTTTTGAAAATTGATAAAAAATGTGCAATGGCATTGGCATACAAGGGTTTGTCTCTTGGCGAAACTGGAAAATTGCAAGATGCGTTAAAACATTTTAAAAAAGCATTATCCATTGACAAAGAATTTGATTTGGCAAGTATTTCCAAAGATATTGCCCAAGATTTACTAAAATCCATTAATGATACTAAAATTAAAACACAGTAACATCGCCCGGTGCTGGTTCACGATTCATATCTTTTTCATGTGATTCAAAAAATTCTTTATGTTTTGAGTTTTGATGTTCCCTAAGATCATCTAAATTTTCAAATCCTTCATGGCATAGATAGCATTTAGGCTTGTGTTCGTCTACTAAAGGTAGTACCATTACTATCGTATCCTTATTTGACTACTTATTTCTTGAGCCTGACTAAGGAATATATCATCATAGAATGGATTTATGGTATGTTAGAACAACTAGTAGGGGATTCTCAGGCATTAGATCGAGCAATCGCAGGGGAAGATTTGTCCTATAATGATGGCTTGGAATTGATGAATTATGATAATCTGCATTTGCTTGGAGCAGTTGCTGATGCCAGACGAAAAAAACTAGTTGGCGATACTGTAACTTTTGCAGCATCTTACTACATGAATTACACAAATGTTTGTGCTGCAAGTTGTCAAATGTGTGCATTTTACCGTAAAGATGGTGCAGAAGATGCTTACACTCTAACTCCTCAAGAAATTGAACAACGAGTTGGAATTGCAAAACAGATGGGTGCAACAGAAGTGCACATTGTTGGTGGATTTCATCCCAAACTACCATTGGAATACTATGAAGACATGATGAGAATAATTAAAAAAAATCATCCTCAACTAAACATTAAGGCATTAACCGCTGCTGAAATTTTCTATTTATCAAAACTAACAAAAAATTCTACAAAAGAAATTTTATCTCGTCTAAAAGATGCGGGACTTGATTCAATGCCTGGCGGTGGTGCGGAATTATTTCATCCTGAAATTAGAAAAGAAATTGTTAGAGGTAAATGTACTGGACAAGAATGGTTAGATGTAATTGAAGAAGCACACAACATGGGAATTAAAAGCAATGTGACTATGCTTTATGGTCATATAGAAAAACCCGAACACGTTGTTGACCATCTGATCAAAATTCGTGATTTGCAAAAGAAAACAAATGGATTCATTACATTAATCCCTCTAAAATTTAGTTTGGATAATACTGAACTAGAACAAAAACATCTGGTAAACAATGAATGCTCTTCTGTTTATGACTTGAGAGTGATTGC
>JACENB010000118.1 GCA_013867245.1 Nitrosopumilaceae archaeon | reverse complement strand
TGCAAATAGATATCTCATGGAGCTAGTGCAAGTTTGATTGAATAAATATCTAATCAACAAAAGGTTTTGGATGATCCAAAATTACTTGTGCAACTTCAGGTCTTAGGATAAATTGAGAAGGTGCTTGTCCGTTTTGAATCATTTCTCTTAGTGCAGTTCCACTGATTTGCTCTTTGTCATCATTATCATGTGGACATGCCTTTGGAGTTGTGTATGTAAGACATTTTCTACAATAGAAGAATGCTGGGAAGAATACTGGAGCAATCTCTAGTTCAGGATAATCTGAAAAGATTTCTTGTGCTGCCATTGGATCATAAAATTTTCCAACTCCTGCATGGTCTCTGCCAATGATGATATGAGTACAACCATAGTTTTGTCTCATGATTGCATGATGAATTGCTTCTTTTGGTCCTGCATATTTCATTTGGGTATGTAGAGTTCCCAGTTTACATCTATTTTCTGGATAGTAATGTGCAATCATGGTCTCATAACATTTTACAATTACCTCATCAACAAAGTCACCAGATTTTTTCTTTCCAATTACAGGATTTACAAATACTCCATCTCTTGTTGTAATTGATGTCTTTTGTAGCATCTCATGTGCTACATGTGGAGGGTTTCTAGTTTGAAATGCACAGATAGTTTTCCATCCAGCTTGTGCAAATGCTTCTCTTGTTTGTTTTGGAGTTAGTCTGTTTTTTCTAATTTCAGTATCATTTGGTCTTTGAATAAAATCAATTTTCCCGCCAACTAGGAAATCTTTCATTGACATTGTATATGCTACACCTGGGTGAGATGTATCATTAGTGCCATAGACTCCTTTGGCTGCTTTTTCCTTGTCAAAGGTAAACACTTCATCAACATGCAATACTGCAATACCGATTCCATCTGGATTTTGTAATAATACGTCTCCTGCATCTTTCATTTTATTGGCAGTTTCTTCATCAACATCTAAAACGATAGGAATAGTCCATGCAAGGTCATTTGCTAGTCTTCCTCTTGATATAACACTCTCAAAGTCTTGTTGACCCAAAAATCCCTCCAAGGGGCTAAAGATACCATCTGCAATATTTTCAACATCATTTGCCAAGTCTTCTGAAATTGAGATTGAGAATAATCCAGTTGGATCAACATTTGTAATTCTGTTAACTAGTACTCCACCGTGTGGTTTGATTGAATCAGTTTCTGACATGTTAATCCTCTTTTTTACGCTCTATATGAAGGCCACACTCTTTGTGTTCTCCTTGTTCCCACCACCATCTTCCTGCCCGAATGTCTTCTCCAGGTTTTATTGGTCTAGTACAAGGTTCACATCCGATACTAGGATATCCCTTGTCAAGAAGGCTATTGTATGGTAAATCATATTTTTTGATCTGCTCTTGAATTTGATCCCATGTCCAATCAATTATTGGGTTAATCTTTAAGATTCCACCGTGTCCATGGTCAAGTTGGAACATTGTAACATCTTCTCTAATTTTTGTCTGCTCTCGTCTTAATCCAGTTATCCAGCCATCAAGTGTACTCAACATTTTGTTCATTGGATGTACTTTACGGATTTCACAGCAAAGTTTTCTGTTCTCTACACTTTCATAGAACAAGTTTAGTCCTTTTTCTCTTACCATATCTTCAACTTCTTTGGTATCAGGGAATAGAACTTCAATTGTAATATTGTATTTTTTTCTCAAGACATCCATGATATCATATGTCTCTTGAGGCAATCGTCCTGTATCCAAAGTAAAGAATCTAAATTCTGGATTAATTTTTAACATCATATCCATTACAACTGCATCTTCAGCACCAAAGCTTGAAGCTTTTGCAACCTTAGGATGTAGATTATCAGATACCCATTGAAGGGCTTCTTCAGCTGTTTTTATCTTTGAGTTAAGATCATCGACTTGTTCTTGCGTAAATCTAGTCACACATTCACTTGAAGTATTTGTTTTATATTGATTACCCGAAGTTTTGTCCTAAATTATAAACAAGTAGATTTTAAAGTAGAAAATATGAATGAAACATCATATGTTGTAGTTTTTCCAACTATATTTTCTAAAAATAAAATTCCACAGTTAATTTCCAATATCAAAAAAATTCTCAAAATAAAAAATCAAGAGTTCAAATCAGTAAAGCGAGATGGAGAAATAATCCTAGTTGATGCAAATGATCCAGTGTTTGCATCATCTGCAATTAACATGCTTTTTGGAATCAAAGAGATTGCAATTGCAAGACAGATAAAAAATAATTACCAAGATATTGTTTCTGAAATCACTTCTGTAGGAGGCAATTTACTCCTAAAAGGTGAAAAATTTCTAGTCAAAGTTGAAGGAACATCAAAAGGATTTGTTCTAAAAGATGTAGAGATTGCTGCTACATCAAGTATTATAGAAAAAAAATCTAATCTTGGAGCCCATCCAGGAACAGAGCAAGATTATGACAAGTTGTTGTATACATATCTTACAAAGAACAATGCATACATCTGCATTTTTTCAGATAAAGGAAAGGGTGGTGTTCCATATCAATCACAAAGTCAAAAAACAATTTGTGCAGTATATGATGAATT
>JACENB010000166.1 GCA_013867245.1 Nitrosopumilaceae archaeon | reverse complement strand
GCAGTATATAATGAACGTGTGGGATTACTAAATCCAGCTAAATCACGATTACTATAAAAAAACTCACTAGGAGAAATTTGATTAAATTTTTCTTTAATAGAAGACATCTTGATCTTCCCACAATTTCATTTTTTCTTGTTTGGTTCGTCTATTAGCAGATTCCAATTTATCGTAAACTGCACCATGCATTCCCCCACTAGATAAAGCAGAAATTGCATCAACAGCTAATCTTAATTTACTTGCATCTCCAATTATTGCAACGGTTCTTCCATAAACTGAAATGTGTGTATTGGTTAAATTCTCCATATTTTTTCTTGCTCTACCTCCTTCTCCAATGATTCTCCCTTTTATCCTTTCAACATTAGCGTTTGATTTTCCAACAAATTCTCTAAGATCAATTACATGTAAGGTATTTTCACCTTCTAATAACGTCATTGCATTTTCTGGTGAAAAGCCTCTACCAATTGCAGTAACAATTTCAATTGCTTTGAATGGCTGCATTTTTTCAACATCATCATTAGATTTTATAAAAACTTCACCTGTATCACCGTCAATATCTAGTTTAACATAACATGATTTTTCAATTGAAGATTTTACATTTCCTGCTTTTCCAATCAAAGAACCTATTCTATCATTGGGTATACGAATTAATTTTTCAAAGCTCATTTACAATCTCCGTAAATACATCATCAGAATTTTTAACAACCATTCCTCTTTTCTTAAAGAATCTTGTAATGTTATTAATGTCTCTTTTAAGAAATTCTTTTGAATTTGGATGTCTAAGATCTACAGCAGAGCCCAAATCAAATACCACTAATCGGTCATTAATTTTAAAAATATTGTACTCTGAAAAATCACCATGAACTAATTTGGCTTTATGGTATAAATCCCTGATAATAGAAATTGCTTGATCATAATCATTTTGGTCAACTTCTGAAGTCAACAGAGACCTACTAGGGGCACCATTTTCACCCACAAAATCCATAGCAAGTACATTTTTTGTTACATAAAGCGGTCTAGGAACAGGAATACCAACATCATAACATTGTGATAAATTTCTATATTCCTTTTTTGCCCACAAGTAAACTAAATTTTTGGTACCCTTTTTGACATGTCGAAATCGAGGATCATCAGTAAGATAAGGTTCACGTTTTTTAAAATTTGAAGTACTAACCAAATAAATTTTCAAAGCAACATTAGAATTATCATCAGCAACTCCCCAAAATACAACAGATTCTTTTCCAGCACTTACAGAACCATTGACATATGCAATTACATGATCAGTAATCATTTTGTAAAGTGTCATGACTGTTGGTTTATCTAAAACTTCATTGATTACTTTTCCTTTTTTGAATCCATCTTCTAATTCTCTTTTTTTAGATTTTGAAATTAATTTTTTATCTATTTTAGATTCTAACTTTTTACTAAGAATATCAGTCATTAGTTATTATTTCTCACACTAGATAAAAGAGATTTCTTTTTAAGAAAATATTTTAAAAATGGGTAATACAAAAAATACATCTTACGTATTAAATATAATTAGAAAAGGTATTTCTGAAATAACTTTAACTCCAGACTCAGAACCAATTCCCAGACCGGTAGCTAAAGAAATTGTTTCTTTACCAACTAAATTTAAAATTGATGCAGATTTGAGCAGAGATACAGCTTCATTTTTATCAACTTTGTCATGTCCATAATAATTTTCACTAATGTGAATTTTTAATTCACCATCAATTACATCCTTTCCAATTAATTCAGCATCACACATATTCAACATTACATTTTTTTGGTAATCAGTTACTCTAACCGAAAATTCCATTATGCATATTTACCTTTTAAAGTAGATTTTGCTCCACAAGCTTCACAAATTAAAAATGAAATACGATTTTCTTTAGTGATTTTGGTATCTGGGCTTTTACATGTTGGACATTCAACATAATCTTTTACGTAAATCTGAAATAATCTTGTAAAATCATCAGGATCTCTACGACCAACAAACATTGCTTTGTCACCTAATCTTTCTGCTGGAACTGCAAATTCTTTTGACAAGTATTGAAGTACTTTATCAGGTTCTCTTCGCAATACTTTAGGAAATTCAGAAAAATTACGCAAGAATGTTTTTTGTCCTTCCCACATTACATCTACTACAGGTAATTCAAATCTACCAGAAGCATTTTCATTGGAATCACCTAATTTATCTTCAATACGTTTAAGCAATTTTTCATAGTCAGACTTGGTCATAAAAAAACGTGGAGAGTATTCCCTATATTGTTTTTGAAAAATTGGAATCGAGTAAACTAATGTTCTCTATTCTTTTGGCATTGCACCAATTCGGAATACATTTGTTCCACAAGTTGGACAAGAACCTTTAACAGCTGGTCGTCCATTCTTTAATTTGGTTTCTTTAGGATCTTTGATTTCCGTTTTTGCTCTACATTTTACACAATATGCTTGAACCATTATGAAATTAAACAAATTTGGAAGTATTTAGCCAGAGGCTGTGAAAATTTATTCACTATCAAACTAGATGTATGTAGTTTTTTTTAGGCACAAAAAAA
>JACENB010000022.1 GCA_013867245.1 Nitrosopumilaceae archaeon | reverse complement strand
CCAGCACCAGTCAACAGACCAATCCCAATTAATTTAATTTTTAATGATAAAAAATAAGAATCTCGAAATTGTTGTAGATTTCGCCAACCTACAAATGTTAAGACTACTCCAATTAAAGAAATTGCAACACCAGTATACATCAATGCATGTGGTGGTGAAAAAAAAGTTTCAGGTTTACTGAGTAAATGATTTGTAATATCCCAACTACCACCTACAGTAACTAATAGAATTCCAAAACTGGTCAAAACACTTCCAAAAAGGAAGAATTGCTGAGAATAGGTTGTTAGAAAAGTTTCTGAAATTTTAGATTTTGAAATTGTCATATCACCACTAGTTAATCACAAAATATTAGGGATTTACAGTTACCGAATATACTGAAACGTATTCATTTTGATGATCTTGAACTCCTGAAGCAGGATAGTGGGAAATATCACTAGAATGAGGAATTCCTATAGATTTAACATATACATCAAAAACACCAGAATTTTTTGGAGTCAAAACAATATCAAAATGGGTTTCAACATCAGGCTTTAATGGTCTACTCATTGCTTCAATTGAAGGGTATTTTGCCAAAGTAGTCTCCACACCACCACTATAACTTGAACCAATTTCTTCACCTACATCAATGTAAGAAGGGGAAAGAGAAAAATCATATGTTGCAATTTTTACAACATCATCGATTTCAACGAGTTGTGGAAATCCAACAGACACAATGTGAATATCTGCATAGTCACCAATATTTTTTGAAATAATTTCAAGACGGAATGAATCACCTAAATCTATTTCAGTATCAGACAACGTGGCTTCAAAAACAGGTTGAGGAACTAATTGCTCAGTAATTAAAAACTCTGAAGGAAGTATGAAAACAGTTAGTAGAAAATACAATGATAGTAAAACAAACCCTGTGGAATAAATTAAAATTTTTTTCATATAAATTAAAATTCACATACTATTAAAAAATGAAACAGGTTTGAAAGAGTCATAATTTCACAGATTTAAAATTAAATCTAAAAAAATTCTTCAAAAATATTGTAAAGTGTACGGTTTTATTTGAAAAGAATAAAGTAAAAATGAGCTGTATTGGGAATTCCTGAAAAAATTAAAGCCATTCAAGATGAAATGGCAAGAACCCAGATAAACAAAGCTACAGAACATCATATAGGATTACTGAAAGCAAAAATTGCAAAATTAAAGAGAGAGCAAGAAGCAGATGTCGCAAAAAAATCAGGAATGAAACAAGACGGTTTTGACGTGAGGCGTACTGGAGATGCTACTGTTGTATTTATTGGATTACCCAGTGTTGGAAAATCAACATTGCTCAATAAAATGACAGGAGCCAAATCCACTGTTGGAGCGTTTCAATTTACTACATTAACAGTAGTTCCAGGAATGATGGAATACAGAGGTGCAAAAATCCAAGTATTAGATCTGCCAGGAATCATCAAGGGAGCATCAACAGGCAAAGGACTTGGAAAAAGAATTCTATCAGTAGCAAGAACTGCAGATTTAGTATTATTGGTTTTAGATGTATTCCAACCATATCACGAAGATGTGTTAACTAACGAATTAGGAAATATTGGAATTAGATTAAACCAATTACCACCAAACATTACAATTGAAAAAGCATCAATGGGAGGAATTGCAATTGCTCAGCAAGCAAAGTTAACAAAAATTACAGAAAAACACCTTAAAGATATTTTACATCTTTATGGAATTGTCAGTGCAAGAGTTGTGGTAAGAGAAGATTTAACATCTGAACAATTAGCAGACCACATTGCGGGAAACATTAGTTATTCAAAAGCAATTACAGTTCTGAACAAAATTGATTTAGTAGATAAAGAATTTTTAAAAGATTTGAAAACAAAAATAAAATCTGACGTTATAGAAGTTTCTGCAAATGCAGATCTAAATATAGAAGTTCTAAAAGAAAAAATTTATGAAAAATTAAAATTCATTAGAATATACATGCGTCCAAAAGGAGGCGAAACAGATTTCAAAGAACCATTTATTGCAAGAGAAGGAGATACAGTTGAAGATATTTGCAATAAACTTCACAGAAGATTAAGAAGAGAATTCAGATATGGTTTAGTGTGGGGAAAAAGTGTAAAATTTGGAGGACAAAGAGTAGGACTAAACCACATTATGCAAGATGAAGATGTTTTAACAATAATCAAAATAAAAGGTACAAGTTCTCAATAAAAAAACAAAATCAGATCAAAGAAAAGAAAAAGAAATTAGAAAAATAGAAAAAAACACAGTAAATTATGTAATTAGAATAAGAAAAATTTCAAAAACAGGCATTACCAAATACAAAATGAAATTAAAATAGAAAAATTAAAGAAAATTGACGATCAAAAAATTTTTTGTAATGTTCAAATTACTTCAATAATTGTAATCAAATTGTGTAAATTTTTTTAGTTTAACCACTGAAAAACAATGAAAATATCGATTTTAGCATGGCTACAAAAAGAAAAGCTGCAACTAAACGTAGATCAACTACAAAAGCAGCTCCAAAAAGAAAAGCTACTAAAAAAACTGCAACTAGAAAAGCAGCTCCTAAGAGAAAA
>JACENB010000017.1 GCA_013867245.1 Nitrosopumilaceae archaeon | reverse complement strand
AATTTTTTAAAATTTTAATTGTACTTTCAACTGCTTCAAGAATCTCTGACATTGTTACATTATGAATTGTCAGTGGAATTTTTGTTATTTTTGAAATAATTTGACAATATGTAAGGTCTGTG
Source organism: Nitrosopumilaceae archaeon (assembly GCA_013867245.1). The sequence goes on along the minus strand of JACENB010000017.1, from coordinate 2,477 downwards.
GAAACAAAATCTTCTGAAATTATAGCAATTCCTTTAGATTCTCTTTTTTTAATATAATGTGCTAAAATTGAACTGTCTAAACCTCCCGATAATGCAATCAATTGAGATTCTGATAAATTACATGACTTTTCTAAAATTTGATATATTTTTCTAGAAAAATCTTCCAATATCTTTGATTTGATTTGAAATTAAAATAGATATGCCTAGATAAGGTATTGATCTTTTTTATCATTGGAAACTTTAAATTCCGATATTCAGATTTCAAAATATGTTACTTCCTGCTGAAATTGAATCTAAAACATTAATTCCTGCATTAAGGGCAATTTTAGCAAAAAAATTGGCTGAAGAACATGATATTAGAGAAGATGAAATTTCTAAAATGCTTGGAGTGACTCAAGCTGCCATAAGCAATTACATTAGAGGTACTAGAGGTGATCCTTCTCTTATTGCAAAATTATTATCTGAAAAACAAGTTGCAGAATTAATTGATGAATTATGTCAAAACCTTGCTTCTGATTTAGCTTATACTCCTTCTAGCCTTTCTAAATTTATTGGACTATGTAATTATATTAAATCAAGCTTGTTGATATGTGAAATTCATCATAATTTAGAATCTGATATTGATGAACAAGTTTGTAAAGAATGTGAGAATATGCTTTTAAAAGGTCCTGGCAGCGTTTACTAAATTTTATTGATAATTATTTCTACTGTGGATGTCATTTTTCCAATTCCTGCTTTCTCAACTGTATCTAAATTAATTTTGCCAACTTTTGTTACATCTTTTAACATTTTTTCTGTAATTATGTTTGCTACTGCCACTGCATTAGGAATTGCATTTCCTCTTGCTTTCAACACAATGTTATTTTGATTCATGAGTTTTGATACTACGTCTACTGCAGTGAGCATTACTGGATCGTTTCCAATGTTTATTTCGGTCTGCTCTTGACCTTTCGGTTCATTTGCGTCTTCCATGAGCATTATACAACATTCCAAAATTTTTTGTTCTTTTAAGTTTTATCGACGATTGGTTCTTTATAGAAAATAATCAATTGGGATATTTTGATAATCTCCATTTGGTAAAACTCTTCTAATGGTAATTGGAATTACTTTTTTTTCTAATTCTTCCATTGAAATGTCTAAAGAGATCCTTGCACTTTTTGGAATTGTAATGAATGGTGGTGCCCCTAATGATAATTGTAATGCTCTTGCACCCATAATTCGTGCTTGCTCAAATCTTGTAAGTGTTGGTGGTCCAATGGTGATTTTTCCTTTTTCACAAGGAATTTCTACCGGATCATGTTCTTCAATTTTTTCTACAACTTCTCTATCTTCAATTTCTTTAATTCTATTTTCTAGATCTGCTTGATCTTTTTCAGATAGTGGTTCTGCACCATCTTTTTTTTCAATCAATTTTCGATAGGTATCTAGAGCTTTGTTTAATCCTAAATTTGCATCTACTTCACCTTCAGTAATTTCAGTTTCAGGTGTAGCTAATTGAGGTTCTTCAGGACTGGACAAGTACAAAAATTTTCTTAAAACGTTATATAATCTAATCATTTTATTCTACAAATTGAGCACTTCTTCAGTCTCACGAAAACAATTGATTTTGGAAATAAATGGTAAAGTAAAATTGCCTTGTGATCTAAAGAGACATCTTTCTCCAAGAACTGTTGGAACAGTAATGAGATCTTTACCTTTGGAAGGTAATTCTCATCTGTTGGGTCAAAGTATTGTATATTTTGAAACTGATGTGGATTCTGGAATTGAAAGAGCAAGAACAGAATTTGTCAAAGGTGATGTTGCATTTTTACCGTCTACTGGTAGTTTTTGCTTTTATGTTGGAAATGTAAAATCTGCTAAAAAAATGACCCCTATTGGAAAATTTATTGATAATGATAATGTATTGAAGAATGTTAAACCTGGTGATGTTTTACGTCTCTATGAAGAAACACCTTGATACAAATGATGTCCTGCATATCCACCGACTTTCTTTACAGTACCTTTTGTAACTGATTGTTTTAAGAAAGCATTTGCAGCTGATATTTTAACACCAGTTTGTCTTGCAAGTTCTTGAACTGTTACAACTTTAGCATTTTGAATTACTTTCATGGCTTGTTGTTCATTTAGCATAACTGTGATTTCTGCTTTTTTAGGTCCTCCTTCACCTTTGTCTTTTTTACCTTTCTTGGAATCTTTAGAACCACTTGGTTTGTTTCCTGCAGCCATAATTTTAGAAAAAAATATTCCTATTATAAACGATTAATCGGTCGATTTTTGGTTCCAATGTACTGATGTTTTCAATAATTTGAAATAATTCAAAATTATAAGGAAATTTTTCAAATATAAATAACATCTCGATTATCCTAAATTATGGGAATTGTTGCAAAAGGTGCTAAATGTAATGTTGAAGGGTGTGATCAAGATGGAGCCCGTTCATTAAATACCACAAAAGTTGAAAATGCAGGCTTGCGAGTAAA
>JACENB010000062.1 GCA_013867245.1 Nitrosopumilaceae archaeon | reverse complement strand
TTGGTCCCAAGATTTGTCTTCTCTTGCAGGAAAAATTTTGAGAATTAATTCTGATGGAACTATTCCTGATGATAATCCATTTGATTCAAGTCCTGTATTCTCTTATGGTCATCGTAATCCACAAGGATTGGCGTGGTCTGCAGATGGACTTTTTCTTTCATCTGAACATGGTCCTTCAGGAGAACTTGGTTATGGACATGATGAGATAAATCTAATTTTAAAAGGAAAAAATTATGGATGGCCAAATATAGTTGGAGATTCATCTGAAGACTCTTTTGTTAATCCTATAATTCATAGTGGTGAGTCAACATGGGCTCCTAGTGGAATGGTTTTTTTTGATTCTGAAAAAATTTCTGATTTTACTGGAAAATTTTTAGTTGGAACCCTTCGAGGTGAGCATCTAATGGTGATGGATATTGCAAACGATGGCTCTTTAATTAGTTTAGAAAAAATGTTTGATGGAGAATTTGGTAGAATTAGAACCGCTCAAATGAGTCCTGATGGAAATTTGTATCTTCTTACTGCCAATGGGAATAATGATCAGATTATCCGTATCTCTGAAACCCCTCTTGAGGATGTAAAAAAATTCACATCAAAAGAATCCGTTGATGATTTTACAACCTTGTATGTTGTAATTGGTATTGTGGGTATTGGGATAATTTTGGGCTTAGTAGTAGTTAAGCGTAAATCCTGATTTCAAACAAAAATCATGCTTTTTATCTGATAATTATTCCTTTTAGGTTGGAGGCAACGGAAAATGCAACAAACCATCTTCAAAACTAATCCCCTTGGTGAGTCTATTCTAAATACTACTATTTTCCATATTGATTCATGAAATTAATAATTGGAATTACTGGCAGTACTGGAGTAATCTATGGAATTAGAATGCTTGAGGTTTTAAAAAAATTAAATGTTGAAACACATCTGGTCATGTCTGAATGGGGGGAAAAATGTATTTCAATGGAAACTGAATATACTCCTGAATATGTTAAATCTCTTGCTTCCAGCGATTCTGATGAGAAAAATATGGCTGCAAGTGTATCGAGTGGCACTCATAGAATTAATGGCATGATAGTTGCTCCTTGTAGTATGAAGACATTAGCTGCAATTGCTAATGGTTATGATGATACATTAGTTGCAAGAGCTGCTGGTGTGACAATTAAAGAAGACCGAAAATTAATTTTAATGGTTAGAGAAACTCCAATGTCTGCAATTCATTTAGAAAACATGCTGAAATTATCCAGACTGGGTGTGATAATTTTGCCCCCTGTAACTGAATTTTATACTAAACCAAAAACTATTGATGATATTGTAAACCATGGAGTCGGAAAATGTCTTGATCAGTTTGACATTGATCATGATTTATACCCTCGATGGGGAAGTTTCTAAAATACTATTGACCACATTTTCTTTAGAAAAAATTATTCATGCTAAACGAAAAAATGTTTTTGAAATTTTCTCCAATTATGAACAATATGAAAAATTAATTCCTACATATTTTCCATCCATACGTATTCGTTCAGTACGTGGAGAAACTGCAGTAGTTGAAGAACATTTCACATTAGGTGATATTGAATTTCTTTTAATGTCTAAACATGTGTCAAAACCGTTTGTTTTGCATGAGGTTTTTGTAATTGGTGGAAAATCTAAAGGCAGTTACATTCGACAAGAATTCATTGAAATTCCTGATGGAACTAAAATTTTGGTTGATGTTGATTTAAAATTGATGGGGACGATGAAAATTCCAAAATTATTAGATAAATCGAAACTAATTACCAATTATTCAAAATTATTAGATGATCTGACTATTTTGTGTGAAAAATCAGTCTGATTTTACTTCTTTATCTTTAGGAGATTCATCAATTTTTCCTTTGAAATCCTCTAGTTCTTTATCTCCTTCAATTTTTCCTTTTTCAAATTCACCTTTGGCCTTACCAAATGTTTTAGCAAGTTCTGGGATTTTTTTAGCACCAAAAATTAGTACCCCTATTACCACAACTAAAACTATGATTTCAGTACTTCCAAGCATTATAACCCTACTTCTCAGATTTCAGATTTAAGTGTTCAACTTTTCTCTTTGTTTACGCTCAATGAATAACATGCCTGCAAAATATAATCCAATCATTGGACCTGCAACAAACATCATTGTAACACCTGTCCCATCAGGAGTAATGATTGCACCAAAAATTATGATGATCACAATTGCATACCTTGCATTTTTTCTCCAAAAATCTTTGTCGACCATACCTGACATAGAAATTGCATACATGATTAATGGAAGTTGAAAAGAAAATCCAAATGCCAATAAAAATTGTAATACAAAAGTTACAAATTCCATTACATTTAGGAAAGTAACTAGTCCTGCTGAATCTCCATATCGATATAAAAATTCTAAAATATATGGAATTACAAAATTATATGAAAATACACATCCTGCAATAAACAATCCTAATGCAGGTAGTGAAATATTTCTACTAACATTAATTTCATTTTCTTTCAAAGCTGGTTTGATGAATCCTACAAATTCTTTAATGATCACTGGCATTCCAATTACCATTCCTACTAATGCTGAAACATACATTTGAGCAAAGAAAGCTTGTCCTGGTGCAGTTTGAATTAATTGTACATCTGTAGGAACTAAATTCTCTCTCATATGATTTGTAATTTGAGCTGCAATATTGTTTTGAGGATCAGGGGATGGATAGTATAGTGTAACTTCTCCAATGTTAATTGGTTCTGCATGAAATGTCAAAACAACAACTGTGATGATTCCTATCACTATTACTATTCTTAGAAGTCTTTTTCTTAATTCCTCAAGATGTGTGTTGATACTTTCTAAATTTGACATCTAATCTCAATTTATGTAATGATGTATGAAAATGTATATTTTTTAAAAAATACCTATTTTGGAACTGGTAATAGTTTTGCTTCTGGCATGCCTGATTCTTTTAATGCTTCAGCAGTAATGTCCTCAAATTCTAAAGATATAACTGCCTTGGTGTTGAATTTACTTTCCATTTCTTTTGCTAAACTTCCAATATCTGTACTAGAGAAAATTTGATCTGAATCTTTCAATAATATTCTGTCCCCTTTTTCCATTTCTTTTCCATTAAATTTTCCTTGCAAAAATTTTGTAATTTCTGGAAGTTCTTTTCTATCTATATTATTATGAAAATAACAAATCCCCTTTACTGATTCATAATCGTAAGCAGTACCGTTTCTATACATGAATACGCCAATAAAATGTGCTTCATCTTCTGGTTCTCTAATACACTTAATTTCCCAGTTCAATAATTTACTATCATCATAATTGAATTCCATCATTTCATCAGAAGTAAGTTTCCAATATCTCATTCTCTCTTTTCTTGTCATATATGATATGTTGAAATATTCTGGTATAACTATCTAACCCTAAAATTGCTATCTAGAAATGTAAATTACTAGCCTGATGAAATTATTTGTAATGAATATGAGGAAATCTATTCGTGAACAATATTTACAATTATTAGATAGGGAGCCTACACTTGATGACTTAGATTTCTATGCTGATGAGATACAAAATAATAAAATAAATTTAGAACAACTTTCTTTAATTCTTAAAAATTCTAGTGAATATACTGAATTACAAAAAAAAGAAATTTCTCAAAACGAATCAATCAAAATAGATACTTACAATGATGTTAGAATACAAGGACAGACTATTTCTTTAGGATATAGGGAGTCTGTAGAACGTTATCAGGAAATTTTTGAATTTTGTAAAAAATTTAATCGTCCAATATCTGTTTTAGATCTAGGTGCAGCTGAAGGTTATTTCACATTTCGATTATCTGAGGATTTTTCTGGAGTTTTTGTTGCTGTAGAGGGTGATTCTAAACGAAATTTACTAGATTCTTGTAAAAAAAACAATAATCAAAACATTTTACTCCTCGAAAAACAAATGAATTTGAAACATTTACAGAATCTGAAAGAAGTTCAACATTTTGATATTGTATTGGCTTTGAATGTTGTACATCATTTTGATGAGCCTTTTCAAGATGTCCTTGAACTTCTTGTTTCTATGAGTTCATTTTGTTTTTTTGAACATCCTAATTCTTTAGAAAATACTGCTACAAAAAATTCATCTCGACTTAAAAGTGAAAAATTGGAACTTGAGAAGTTTTTACCTCGATTACTAAATAAAAGTAAATCAGGTTTGGGTGACGCTGTAAATAAAAAACTTGAAAGAAACATGTGGTTGTTAAAAAATACTCAATCAAAAACAATTGATCGTGCTTGGCGTGGAACTGAAAAATATGATGAGGAATTTGGTCCTGATTCTCATATTGATATCAAATCAAATTTTGACGAAATCTTAATTGATTATGGTTCAAGAAATGAAAAAAGAAATTGGATACAGGGAATTGATTTGAGGACATTTCTGGAAAATAATGGTGTCTATCCTACTAATGATCAAGTATTTGATATGATTAATTCTATGAATGCTGATAATGCACGTGACTTGGGACCTCATAATTTAATTTTAAATGGACATGAACTATTTCCTATTGATCAAGATGATAAATTTGATGACGTAAATACAAAAGAGAAATTAAAATCATTTTTAATACAAAGTGGACTACTATAATTTTTAAAATTATTCGGAAGATAGATTAATCAGTATTTTACTACTCGATGATATGACAAGTTATCAGGTTCATGTGACAATAGAAAATAAGCCTGGAATTAGTGATCCCGAGGGAAAAACTATTCTGAATGATTTAGTTTTAAAAGGTACTCATCAAAATGTATCTGAAATTAAAACTGCAAAAATGTTAAAATTTTTAATTGATGAAAATGATAAAGAAACTGCTCAGTCAAAGGTTAAGGAGATTTGTGACGAATTAAGAATTTACAATCCTATGGTCAGTATTGTCAAAATTGATGTTTTTGACATTTAATTTGTTTCAATATTTTCAACAGTTGCATTAATCAAAATTTTGCTTCTCAAAAATTCTGTTAAATCTGTTTGAGTGATTACTCCTGCTAAATTCTCGTTTTCCAATACTACTAGTCGTCTGATATTGTTGTTTAACATTTTTTGAACAGATGACTCAATTGATGCGTTTGGTTCAACCCATTTGAAATTTTTAGACATGATTGTTTCTAATTGTGTTGTCTGTGGATCATTATTCTCTGCAACAATTTTTCTTACAATGTCTCTTTCTGAAACAATACCTATTGGCTTTCCTTCTTTGACTACTACTAGAAAACTGATCTCTTTTTCTTTAAGAATAATTGCTGCATCATGTGCTTTTTTTACACTTTCAATTGTAATTACGTTCTTTTGCATAATGTCTCTGACTTTTGCCATAGCGATCCCCCAAATTATTCACTTAAAAATTATGTCAGGCTGGGCTCAAATTAAATAACTCTGAAACTAAAAGCAATTGTGAATGTTGGAGTTGTAGTTTTTCCTGGAAGTAATTGCGATCGTGATATGTTTCATGTATTATCTGATGTTTTTAATCTAAATGCACAATATTGCTGGCATGACAAACCTCTTCCTGATAATCTTGATGCAGTTATTTTACCTGGTGGATTCTCATATGGTGATAGATTACGAGCAGGTGTTATTGCTGCAAATAGTCCAATTATACAAGATGTAAAAAAAATTGCTCAGAAAGGACTTCCAATTTTGGGTGTCTGTAATGGATTTCAAATTTTGGTAGAATCTGGATTATTACCTGGAGTTTTGCTCAAAAATGATTCTCTTAATTTTATGTGTGAGTGGACAAATTTAGTTGTTGAAAATAACAAGACCCCCTTTACAAATCAATTTGAATTAAATCAGAAAATTCCTATTCCAATTGCAAATGGTGAAGGACGTTATTATGTTGATGATGAGACATTGAATAAACTTGAAGCAAAGAATCAGATTGTTTTCAAATATGATCAAGTTGTGAATGGTTCGTTGAATCAAATTGCTGGTGTTTGTAATGAAGATGGAAATGTAGTTGGCATGATGCCTCATCCTGAAAGAGCTGTTGAATCAGAAATTAACCCTCAAGATAATAAACCATCATCATTAATTTTTGAATCTTTATTAAAAAAAGCAGGTATTGAAAATTGAGTTTAGAATCACATGAATTAGAAGAACTAAAAACAAAGATTGGTAGAGAACCAACTCCAACAGAATTACAAATTGTAGCAGCTGAGTGGTCTGAACACTGCTCTTACAAATCTTCTAAAAAACATCTCAAAATGTTACCTATGGATGGCCCATTGGTAATTAATGAAAAAGGATATGATTCTGGAGTTTTAGATGTTGGAGATGGATATGTTGTAACAGCTCACATTGAAAGTCATAATCACCCTTCAGCTGTTGAGCCTTATGGTGGTGCTGCAACTGGTGTTGGAGGAGTTATTAGAGATATTTTATCTGCTGGTACTCGTCCAATTGCCCTTCTAGATGGATTACGTTTTGGAAATATTGAAAATGATCAACATGCAAAATGGCTTTTTAAAAATGCAGTAACTGGAATTGCAGATTATGGTAATTGTTTAGGAATTCCTACTGTTGGTGGTGAAGTTGAATTTGATGAATGCTACAAAAATTATGCAATGGTAGATGTTGCTGCAATCGGGTTTGGTAAAAAAGAGAATTTAATTAAAAATCATGCAAAAAAAGGTGACGTTGTGGTTCTTTTAGGTGGTGCCACTGGAAGAGATGGAATAGGTGGTTCTCAATTTGCATCTGATTCTTTAGAGACTGAGGATCGTTCAGCTGTTCAAATACCTGATCCTTTTATTGAAAAATTAATCATTGAAGCAATTTTGGAAGCACGTAATGAACAACTAATTCATGCAATGAAAGATCTTGGTGGCGGTGGTCTGTCATGTGCTGTATCTGAAACTGCTGATGCATTAGATATTGGAATAGAAATGGATGTAGAAAAAGTCCATACTCGTGAGTCAGACATGCATTCTGATGAAATAATGATTTCTGAATCTCAAGAAAGAATGTTGATTGTTACAGACAATGAGAAATTAATTAAATTACAAAAAATTTGTGAAAAATTTAGAATTGAATGCTCTGTAATTGGACATGTTACATTTGATAATAAAATGCATGTAAAGAAAGGTGAAACTTCAATTGCAAATATTTCTACAGATATTGTTGCAAATGCTACTTTACTTGATTTACCTTCCAGTAAACCTGTTTATCTTGAAAATCTTGAAACCCCAAAATCTTACCCACAACTATCTGATTACTCTGAAACTTTGATGAAATTGCTTGGCTCTCCAAATATTGCAAGTAAGATTTGGGTGTATGGGCAATATGATCATGAGGTTGGAATTAGAACTGTTACAAAACCTGGTCATGATGCATCTGTTTTGAGGCTAGATAATGGAAAATCTCTTTCAATTAAGATTGATGGTAACCCAAAACAATGCTACATTAATCCACGCGAAGGTGCTATTGGTTGCTTTGAAGAAGCATGTAGAAATGTAGTTTGTACTGGTGCAAAACCAATTGGAATGCTTGATCATCTTCAATTTGGAAATCCTAATGATCCTGAAATATTTTGGACATTTTTAGAATCTCTTAAAGGACTAACTGATTTTGCAAAAGACTTTGAAATTCCATGTGTTGGTGGCAAAGTAAGTTTGTACAATGAGACATCCGATGGTCCAATCAAACCAACTCCTGTAATTGGTGTAATTGGTTTAATTGATAAGAAACCTTTGAGGATTCAAAAAATTAATTCTGGAGATTCATTAATTATGATTGGAGATACTAAAGATGAATTAGGAGGTTCAGAATATTCTGAATATATTCATAAATTTGTTGGAGGTAAATGTCCTTCAGTTGACTTTACAGAATCAAAGAAAAATATGAATTCTGTATTGGAAATAATTGAAAATGATTTAATCAAATCTGCACATGATTGTTCTAAAGGTGGACTGGCAATTGCAATATCTGAACTTTGTATGACAAATCAAATTGGTTGTAATGTTTCTTTGGAAAAAATACCTGGTGAAAAATTAGATTCTGATAAGATTTTATTTTCAGAAAGCCATTCAAGATATTTAATTACATTTGAAAAAGAAAATATTCAAAATCTAGAAGAGATATTGAAAAAACACAATGTATCGTATTCAGTAATTGGAGAGTTTGCTGGGGATTCCATTCAATTTAGTAATGATTCTACACCAATAATTGATCTAAGCGTTGATAAAGCACAAAAGACTTGGTTTAATTCGTTAAGGGAGATGGTTTTACGTGCCTAAAGTCAAAGAAAATTGTGGAGTAGTTGGAATTTACAGTCTAACTGGTAAGAATGTCGTTCCTATGGTTTTTGATGCATTACGAGCTTTACAACATAGAGGACAGGAAGCATGGGGATTTGCAGTACCTAACAAACCACCATTCAAAAAAGTAGGTCTAGTTTCTCATTCATCTTCTGAATTTAAAAAAATTGCTCAAGAATATGCATCACCTTGTGTAATTGGTCATGTTAGATATTCTACAATGGGCACTAGCACTTTGGCAAATGCACAACCATTGAAAGTAAAAGATCTTTGTGTTGCACATAATGGAACAATTGCAAATGCACAAGAACTATCCAATTTAGTTGGAGGATGTTCTTTTACTCCTCAAAGTGCAAGTGATACTTTGGTTGCTGCAGAAAGATTAGTTTCATTAATTTCTGAAAATGGGGAAATGGGAAAAGCACTTTCAATTTTAAAAAATGAAATGGTTGGTTCGTATTGTTTTACTTTTATTTCTGATGATAATTCTGTTTATGCTGCAAGGGATCCTAAAGGATTTCGTCCAATGGTTTTAGGCCATAAAGAATCTGATGACACATACATTGTAACTTCTGAATCCGCAGCTGTAACTGCAGTTGCTGCAACGTTACAACGCGATGTTGTTCCTGGTGAATTAATTAAATTAAGTAAAAATGGTTTAGAGACTGAAAAATTCTCTGATGATAAGTCTCGTGCACATTGTTCGTTTGAATTTACTTACTTTGCACATCCATCAAGTATGATGGAAGGACACAACATTTACGTTTCCAGAAAAAACATTGGACGATTTATGGCAAAAAAATTCCCAATTAGGGATGCAGATTTAGTAATTCCAGTTCCAGATTCTGCAAGACCTGCAGCATTAGGTTACGCACAAGAACTAGGTGTGTCTTTTGATGAAGGCCTTCTCAAAGACAGATATAGTAAGAAAGGTCCTTTGAGAAGTTTCATTGAGCCTCATCAAAGTGACAGAGTGGAAATTAATCGATGGATCATTCCAATAAGTGAAATAATTCGAGACAAACATGTTGTAGTGATTGATGATAGTTTAGTTAGGGGAACGAGTTCTAAAGCTATTATCAAAGCACTAAGAAGAGCAGGGGCTAAAAAAATTAGTATGCTAATTACATATCCTCAAATCAATTATCCTTGTTATGCTGGAATTGATTTTCCATCTCAAGAGGAACTTGCAACGTTTACTGATGGTAAAGAAATGACCACTGAAGAAATAACTGAAATGGTCCGAAAAAGTATTGGTGTTGACTTTTTGGGTTACAATGATGCTGAAAATCTTGCTGATGCAGTTGGAATGCCAAAGGATTCCATGTGTTTTACCTGTTCATCTGGTAATTATGATTCACTTGGAATAAAACCAGACTTTACAAAACGTGAACAAGTCAAGGCAAAAATTTAGTTATTTCTTGAAATTATTTTACAATCATAAGATTTGGTTAAATATGGTATTTTTTTAATAATATCATGAAAGCAATTTGGAACAATGTGGTAATCGCTGAAAGTGATGATACTGAAATTGTTGAAGGAAATCATTATTTTCCATTTGATTCAATCAAATCAGAATACTTTTCAAAAACTGAACTAACTACTGTTTGTGGTTGGAAAGGAACCGCCAACTATTATTCTGTAACGGTAGATGGTAAAACCAACAAGGATTGTGCATGGTATTATGCAGAACCTAATGATGCTGCTAAAAAAATTAAGGGTATGGTTGCATTTTGGAAT
>JACENB010000111.1 GCA_013867245.1 Nitrosopumilaceae archaeon | reverse complement strand
TATCAAAATTTCCTGGATTCAAGTCTAGAAAATTTCTAAAATCTGCTGATGGCAGCTGTAGAATTGTTGTTGAACATGAAAGCAAGGACACTTTTATCAAAATGCATAACAGTCCTGAACACGAAAAACTTCACCCACAAGGACATTCTTACATGAGTGAACCTCCACAAAGAAAAACATACACTGTAGCTGCTGAATAAATTGAAACTAGAATTTGATTTAACTACATATCTAGAAAAAATCAAAAAAAGCAGTGATTATTTTCACACTTTTATTAATAGAGAAAGTTTGGCTGCTGGGGTTTTAGTTTTAAAACCTGGAGAAAAGGACACTCAAACTCCTCATGATAGTGATGAAGTTTATTATGTCATATCTGGTAATGGGTTTCTAAGAATCAAAGACAAAGATTACAAAGTTTCAAAAGATAAACTATTTTTTGTTGCAAAAGATGTGGAGCATTATTTTCATGGCAACACAAAAGAACTAAAAGTATTGTACTTTTTTGGTGGCCCAGATTCCTAACTGATTATTGTTCTGCGGCCAGACACTTTGATCTTTTTTCTTGCAAATAGATTCACTGCTTCAGGATAAATTCTATGTTCTTCTTTTAGAATTCTTTTTGATAATGTTTCTTCAGTATCATTTTCTTTTACTTTAACTACTGACTGAATTATCACAGGACCTGTATCCATTCCTGCATCTACAAAGTGAACCGTGCATCCGGAAAACTTTGCTCCGTATTCTAACGCCTGTTTTTGTGCGTCTAGCCCAGGAAATGATGGCAATAGTGCTGGGTGAATATTGATTATACGATTCTTGTATTTTTTTACAAATTCTGGACTGATTATTCTCATAAATCCTGCCAAACACACTAGTCCATTTTTTGGAGTAACCCCGTATTTTGTTAAAACTGAAATAATTTGTTTGTCGTATTCTGCCCTGCTTCCCTTGAATCCTTTACTTTCTACAACCTCGACATCTACTCCAAGTTTTTGTGCGATTCTTAGACCCTTTGCATCTGGTTTGTTTGAGATAACTACTGCTGGGTTAATTGGTATCTTTTTTTTCTTAATTGCCTTTAGGATGGATTCCATGTTGCTCCCGCGACCTGAGATTAAAATTCCAAGATTTAGCAACTAGTCAATAGTGGATCAAACCTGCAATTTATATCAAATCTTATTTTCATGAATTTCATTGCCTAGAAAAGTCAGGATGACAAAAAATGGTATCCTGTGTGAGGTTAATGATAGACGTGTTTGTTTAGATCCAAAAAATGCTGATACCACAGGAATAAATTTTGTATCTCATGCTCATGCTGACCACCTCCCATCAAAAAATGGTGGTACAATTTTATCTTCAATTGAAACTAGTGAAATTGCTAATCTACGTGGATTCAAAATGGAAAATCACATTGAATCTCTTGAAGACTTTTCACTGATTGATACTGGTCATATACTTGGAGCAAAAGGACTTCTCTTTGATGATATCTTCTATACTGGTGATATCTGTACTAGGAATCGAGGATTTCTTCAAGGTGCAAAAATTCCAAAATGCAAGACCTTGATTACTGAATGCACCTTTGGATTGCCAGAGTTTGTTTTTCCAAAAATGGAGGAAATTCAAAAGCAGGTGAATGAACTGATTTCAGAATTGTATGGCAAAGGCATTCCTGTAATCTTAATGGGGTATCAATTAGGAAAGGCTCAAACTATCACTCAACTCTTTGGTCATTGGGGTCCACTTTACTTTCATGATTCTGTTAAAGAGATGAATACACTTCATCAGAAATTTGGTGTTGAACTAAAAGATGGAATTGGTCACTCTGAGGCTCAAAAAAATGGTTTGCTAGACAAAAAGCCCTGGATTATGGTGGCACCTATGATGTCTTCAAAAAGCAAATTCGTTCAAGATATGAAATCAAAGTATGGTGCTGTAACAATTGGATTTAGTGGATGGGCACAATCAACAAAATTTTCTTTTGGAAGAAGAACTGATTATTCCATTCCGATGAGTGATCATTGTGATTTTAACGAACTAGTTGACATGGTGGCACAGTCTGGTGCAGAACAAGTCTATACCATACATGGATTTGTAGAGGAATTTGCAGAACACTTGAAAAAGAAACTTGGAATTAGTGCTCAACCATTGATTGAAAATTCTCTAGACGATTTTACTTGATAAATTTATGACAGTCACATTCAGCAACTAGACAAGTTTCAGCATTTCTTATATGATCATGGGAATAGTGCTTGCATTTTTCATTTTTACAAATTCTTCTCTGAGCTTCCTTTTGAACTACTGACTGGGCAATCTCATTTGCTTTTTCCTTAGAGTATCCTTTTTTGTCCATATAGAAATGGACTATTCTATTATAGAGTACATCTGGATTGAATTGTTTTTCAAGCAAATTGATTCTTCATAAAATACGTCATTCCAATATTAAAAGATCAGTTTTTGGCCAGACGGGCTTAACTCAAAATTATTCCTATGTCCATGAGATTTGTATGTGTAAACCCTGTCTCAATGTTTCCTTTTTGTTTTTGAAAGAACCTGCCAGAATCACTATTTTTTAGAAACTCTTTCATTGTGTTTAGGTCAACCTTGATGTTTTCAGT
>JACENB010000162.1 GCA_013867245.1 Nitrosopumilaceae archaeon | reverse complement strand
TAATTGAAGATGAACTTTTGTGTATTGTTTTCTAAGTTTAATTCCGTAACGTGCACCTAAGCCTTTAAGTGATTTCTTTGCTTTTGCCATATTATTGACCCTCCTGTTTTGATGATTTTAACTGTTCTCTTATTTTTGCGCCTACTTTAATTGATAAATCGCCACATTGATTGATTTCTTCTTGTGTAAATCCATCGCTGCCACCTTTTTGAAGTGCAACAATATTTCCATCAGAATCTGTAGTTATAGTAATTCTTGAATCCATACTTTCCCATTCATCACCATTAGGATCAACAACAATGTAATTTCCAATTTTTCCCATAGTTACAGATACAGGAATTGTGGTTATAGGTAACGGTTTGTCTGCACCCTCAACAATTGTAGGTTGGTCATCAACCATCTCCCATGTTGGAGTTTTTGATGTAAGTAAAGCAGCAGTTGCAGCATAAGAGCATGCATCAAAAAGATTTCCATCATAATCAATTGCCACAACATCTGCAAACACACCAACTACAGATTTGTCCTTTTCAATTACTAAATCAGAAACATCAACCATATGACTTTCTCGAATTCCTCTATCAACAACTCTTGCCAATTCAATGACAGGTGCTTGTGGAGGTCCAGTTTCAACAGTAGGATGTGAAAGAGGCAATAATTCAGCAGTGCACATAAACATACCCTTGTCACCTACATCTGGGAAAGGTTTGTCTGGTTGGATTTTTACACCACACAAAACTTGAGTATCACCAAGATAAACTCTTGCAGAACCGTTTGCTTTAGGAATTGCGTCAATTTCAATGCATATTTTTCTTGGTTCATCTAGTGCTCTTCCATCAACCCTTTTTCCTTGTTCTAATAATTCTAGAATTTGTGCTCTTTTTAGTTCATCAATAACTGAAACGCTTGTCATATCTAATCTCCCCTGTTTCCAAAGTACTTGTCATGTAGTGCTTTCTTTTGAAGTTCATAAACAACCTCACATCCTTTAACTCCAACATCAACACATTTTTTGTATTCTTCTGGAGTTAAGACACCGTCTAATTGTAATAAAGTAATTTTTTTCATACTTGGCATATATCCAATTGGCATATCGGCTTGACCTGCTTGATCCTCTTCATTGTTAACATCAAGAATAATTGTATCTGCAACTTTACCTGAAGCAATTGCTGCAACCATATCTCTCATCGGGATACCAGCATCAGCTAATGCAACAGATGCTGCAGTAAGGGCAGCACATCTAGTTCCACCATCAGCCTGTAAAACTTCAATAAATACATCAACTGCAGTTCTTGGGAATTTCTCCAACATTACTGCAGGTTCCAATGCTTCTTTGATTACTTTAGATATTTCAATTTCTCTTCTTGAAGGTGCTGGTCTTTTTCTTTCACCAACAGAAAATGGTTCCATGTGATATCTAACTCTTAAAATTCCAGTATCAGTATCTGACATGTGTTTTGGATGAACATCTCTTGGTCCAAATACACCAACTAAAATTTTGTTATCGCCAAATTCAATGTAAGCAGAGCCATCAGCGTTTTTTAATCCGCCAGCTTTAATCATAATTCTACGTGGTTCGTCTATTTTACGTCCATCACAGCGAATGCCATTTTCGTCCAATAAGACCATGGTTGCATCTCGTCCACCCATTATGATTCATCCTTTCCATCTAACATTTCTTTAATTAAATCAGTTAAATTAGCAATATGTGCTTTTTCATTAACCATTTCAACTGCCTTTTTAGATTTTAAGAGCCCTTCTTCAGTCTCACATGAAATAACAACCCATCCATTTTGACCAATTGTAATGGCAGCATTTGTGGCCATTTCAATCATTTGTATCATACTTCCTTTTTTGCCAATTAACCGTGGAACTTTACTTGGAGAAATTTTTACTAAAACTCCATCATCGATTTTACCTAAATCTCTGTCAGAGATTGTGATAAGAGGATCTCTAGTTCTGTCAAAATTTGCAATTCTTGCAGCTACCAAGTCACCAGTTTTTAATTTACTTGAAAGTTCATCAGCATGAGTTGAAAAGTCTCTTCCAAAAACATCCTGAGCAGGTAAAAATCCAACGTAGCAGGAATTTACATCTAATTCCCAAGACAAGGATGTATGAGAAATAACTTTACCAATTACAAGATCATTAATTTTAGGAATATATTTTCCAGTTAAAGGAATGACTTTAACAGAATCGTCATAAATTTCAGATATACCAACAGTTGTAGCAATTATGTTATTTCCTTCTAAAACTACATTTTGTTCAGGTCTAAAAGGTCCGCTAGTAATTACATCGCCAGGAATGACGTATTTTCTTTTATCGGCCATTATTTCATTACCTCTACAGTGGCAGAGCCCTTTGTAATAGAACCTAATCTGTCAATCACGTTTGGCCTTGCTGCTGCGGGTATTTCAAGTATTGCTTTTAGTGAACCATTATTTTGCCATTCTTCTTTTTTTAGCGAACCGACAGATTTCAAAACTGAGTAAGATTGAGAGGCATATTGTGCAGGAATAGTGATCTCCAATTGGAGATTTTCAGATTTTAATGCAATAATTGAACGTAATTTTTCAACAATGTCTTTAACTTGTTCTTCAACGCTTTTTTGAGGTTCAATGGATACACGACCATCTTTCATTGCTTGTTCAATTCGTAACGGAGGATGAGGCAAGTGAGTTTTTGGATCAACAAAAGTTTTGGCAATATATTCAACAATTTGTTTTCTTTTCTGATCCACCATTTTTCGTCTTTGATCAGTAGTAAGATTTAGATCTCCTTTTTCAAACATTATTTGAGCAATCTCAGTTTTATCTTCAGTTTTGAATGCAGCGAGTAATTTTTCAGTAGAGGGCTTAGTTCCTTTCCCAGAATCAGTATAGATTTCTTCAGAAACTAAAACCGAAGAAATATCCTTTTTCTTACCTAATTTGTAATCTAAAGCAGGATCTGGCTTTACCAATATTTCGAATTTTTCACCTTCAAAAGAGAATCTAACTACTGTAACGTCTGCCATATCTTAGTACTATTGTAATTTGGTATTTATCTATACGTAAAGCTAGCTAGATTTTTATGTGCACTTTGACGATTTTCAACAAGATTTGTCATCATTAGACGTTATTACAAAAGATTCTGAAAAGATAGCCTTAAAGCTAAAAGGTGTTCCATTACAATATGCAAATGCTTTAAGACGTGTTTGTTTAAACGGAGTTCCAGTTTTTGCAATTGATACAGTAGATATTATTGAAAACACATCTGTTTTACCTGATGAGGGTTTAGCTCACAGATTGGGTTTGATTCCATTAAAAACAGATTTGAGTAAATATAACGAATCAGATAAAATCTTACTAGTGTTAGATTCAGGAATATCTGAAGAAACTAGAACTGTATTATCAGGAGAATTATCTTCTGAAGATGAGAGTATTAAACCAGTATCTGAAAAAGTCCCAATTGTTCAATTAGCCCCAGGTCAAAAAATTAAAGTCGAATGTTATGCAAGACTAGGACGTGGTACAGAACATGCAAAGTGGAATGCTTCCAACGTTGCTATGCTCACAGATACTGACAAAGATGATGAGAAAATACTCACCATAGAGTCTACAGGAGCATTAAATCCAGAACAAATTGTTCTAGAAGGAGTAGAAGAAGTTAGTAGAAGAGTTGTTGAATTCAAAGATATGATCAACAATATCGAAGAATAGTAGAAGCATAGACATTATATTTGGGTTTTAAGCCGGATTATTCACATGACTAATCAAGTTGTAATTCGTATGGCTAGCGATCTGAAGAAAGCATCAACCAAAAACGATGCTCCAATTTGGGGCAAATTAGCAGAATACGCTCTAAAACCATCAATTGCTAGAAGAGATATCAATCTCAATAGAATTAGTCAATTAACCAAAGATAACGATACAGTAGTTTTTCCAGGTAAAGTTTTAGGAACAGGAAATATTTCTCACAAAATCACATTATGTTCATTTTCAATTTCAAATTCTGCAGCAGCCAAAGTTTTAGAAAATGGTGGAAAATTAATCTCACATGCAGATTTAATCAAACAAAATCCAACAGGTAAAGGAGTAGTACTACTTGGCTAATGGAAGATTAAACAGACCTGCTGGAAGAAATTCAAATACTTCCAAACAAGAGGTTGTTATTAGAACAGATAGACCAATTGTCGTTGATGGAACAAATCACATTGCAGGTAGATTAGCATCAAATGTTGCTAAATTACTATTACAAGGTCAAAGAGTTACAGTAATCAATTGTGAAAAAATTATGATGAGTGGAACAAGATCAAATCAAATTCAAGAATATAGAGAATTTTTAGAAATTAACAGCATTATCAATTACAAACACGGACCGGTACACTATAGAAGACCAGATACAATCATTGCAAAGATGATTCGTCAAATGTTACCATTTGATAGAAAACCATCAGGTAAATTAGCATTCCAAAGATTAAGAACATACATCGGTGCACCTAATGATACAAAACCATTAGAGAAAACACAATTTGAAAAAGCATTAATCAAAAGAGCAGCTTCTAATTATACAACATTAGCAGAAATATGTAGAGTAATAGGATGGACAGAATAAGATGATTCCAAAAACTGAAATTTATTTTGCAACTAGAAAAACAGCTAGTGCTCACGTATACATTACAAAAGGTGTAGGTAAAGTTAGAATTAACAACGTTCCAGTAGAAATGATTCCACAAGAAACAGCCCGTGAAGTCATTTTAGCACCACTTGAAATTACAGGAGATTTGAGAGATAAAATAGATATTTCTGTAAGAGTTAGAGGTGGAGGATTCATGGGACAAGCAAGTGCAGTAGCAACTGCAATTACCAGAGCATTAGTAGGCTGGACAAAATCTAAAAAAGAGCCAAAAGATCATCCTTTCCCAAAATCAACTAGAGAAGACCTCAGAAAAAGAATTACTGATTTTGACAAGTATCTAGTTAGTGGAGACGCCAGACAAAAAGAACCAAAGAAATTTGGCGGACCTGGTGCAAGAAGAAGAAAACAGAAATCATACCGTTAGACTGTGAAAGCTGTAATTTTAGCTGGTGGCAAAGGCACCCGCGGAAAACCATATACAGAATATTTTCCAAAAGCAATGACACCAATTAATGGAAAACCTTTGATTGATTATGTTGTCAGATATCTAAAATCATTCAAATTCATTAATGAAATCATCATCATTTCAGATTATACGGGTTTAGGAGGTCAGATCAAAAATTATTATGGAGAACAAAAAAATATTAAATTCATTCAAGATTCACAAAGTGGAACTGGAGGAGATTTACTCCACATACAAAATGAGTTAAAAAATGAATCAGAATTTCTCTTGTGGTTTGTAGACAATCTATGTGCATTAGACATTACAAAAATGAGAAAAACGTTCAAAGAAAAAAACAGTTTGGCATGCATTGCAACTAGAACAAAGAGAAAAGAAGAAACAGGTTTTGCAGTGGTAGATGACGGAATAATTACAGAGTTTAAAGAAAAACCAGTTATGAAATTACAGTTATCAGAATGTTTAGGAATCTACATGTTAGGAAAAGAAATTATTCAGAGAATTAAAAAGAAAAAGAAAAAACAGGTGAATTTATCATTTGATATTTTACAAGAATTATCAAAAGAGGGTAAAATTAGTGCTCACGATATAGAACAAAGAGAATGGATTGATGCAGAATCACCAATGATTTTAGAGAGAAACGAGAAATTAGTAACGAAAATCATAAAACAGATGGGATTGTAGAATTCTCTTCAAATTTAGAAATTTTTTCCTCATGTTGAAGAGTTTGTGCAATGTCATCTAATCCCTCCAAGAGAATTTTTTTCTTGTGAGAATTGATTTCAAAAGAGATATTTTCTGAAGGTGTTTTAATCACCTGATTTTCTAAATCTACTTCAATTTGATTAGTTTCATGTTGAAGTTTCTCCACCAGTGTAGAATCTAATGTGATAGGAAGAATTCCATTTTTGAAACAATTGCTAAAAAAGATATCAGCAAAAGAAGAGGATATTATTACAGAAAAACCATAATCATCTAAAGCCCAAACTGCATGTTCTCTACTAGAACCACATCCAAAATTATCTCCTGCTACTAAAATTTTTGAGTCATCATATTTAGAATTATTCAAAACAAAATCAGATTTCAAATTTTCATTTTCATCATATCGCCAATTAAAAAATAAGAATTTACCAAATCCAGACTTTTGAACTAATTTTAAAAATTGTTTGGGAATAATTTGATCAGTATCTACATTGACTTTATCAAGAGGAGTAACAATGCTTTTTACATTTTGGAAAGGTTCCATGTTAATTCAAATCCAATTTCCTTACATCAACAAAATGTCCATGTATTGCGGCTGCTGCGGCCATAACTGGACTTACTAAATGAGTTCTACCACCATTGCCTTGTCTGCCTTCAAAATTTCTATTTGATGTACTAGCACATCTTTCACCAGGAGACAAAATATCAGGATTCATGCCTAAACACATACTGCAACCAGCCTCTCTCCATTCAAAATTTGCATCAATGAAAATTTTATCCAACCCCATCTCTTCAGCTTGTTTTTTTACCATTTGAGAGCCTGGGACTACCATTGCACTAACATTTGATGCAACTTTTTGTCCTTGAATCACTTTTGATGCTTCAATAAGGTCCTCTAGTCTTGCATTAGTACAAGAACCAATAAACACTCTATCAATTTCAATGTCCTCAATTAAAGTTCCAGATTCAAGTGACATATACTCAAGAGCTTTTTCAGCACCTTTCTTTTGATTAGCATCACCATTAGAAAATTCATCAGGAGATGGAATAGATTCACTAACATCACAAGTCATTCCAGGATTTGTACCCCAACTTACTTGTGGTGCAATATCATTAATGTCTAAAACAAATGTTTTATCAAAAGTGGCATCAGAATCAGTTTGAAGATTTACTTTCCAATCATCTACAAGAGAGTCATAATTTTGTGGAGTATATTCTCTGTTTCGTAAATAATCAAAAGTTTTTTGATCAGGTGCAATCAATCCTGCTCGAGCTCCTCCTTCAATCGACATATTACAAATTGTCATTCGTTGCTCCATAGAAAGATCAGTAATTCCTTCACCACGATACTCAATCACAGTTCCAGTTCCACCAGCAGTTCCAATATTTTTGATGATGGATAAAATTATATCTTTTGCAGTTACTGCATGAGGATTTTTTCTTTTTCCCTCAACTCTAACTTCAAATGTTTTTGGTTTTTCTAACCACAAAGTTTGAGATGCCAAAACGTGCTCCACTTCACTTGTACCAATTCCCAAGGCTAATGCACCAAAAGCACCATGTGTAGAAGTATGACTATCGCCACAAACAATAGTAGAACCAGGTAAAGTTATGCCTAATTGAGGTCCAATTACATGTACAATTCCTTGATTTGGGCTGTTAATATCAAATAATTTTATTCCAAAATCCTTACAATTATTCTCAAGTGTTTTAATTTGAACTGCAGAAGTTTGGTCCAATATTGGTAAAGAGCGATCATTTGTAGGAACATTATGATCCATTGTTGCAATTGTCAAATCAGGTCTTCTAACTTTTCTGTCATTCATTCGTAATCCATCAAATGCTTGAGGAGAAGTTACTTCGTGAACAAGATGTCTATCAATGTAAATTAGAGCAGGTTCATTTTGCTTTTCTACAACAATATGAGATTCCCAAATTTTTTCAAAAAGTGTTTTTCCCATTTTAATCCAATTCGGGTTTATACTTGAATAATCCACCTGCTTCAATTATTTTTCCAATAATTTCAGAAAAAGGTTTCATTTTGTATGATTCATTTTTTGTTAGATTTTTTATTTCATTGGTTGAAATATCAATATCAAGTTCATCACCATCAGAAATCCCATCATATGCATCTTGACCAATTTCAATAGGTAACAAAAATGCACCATCTACAGAGTTTCTATAAAAAATTCTTGCAAAAGACAAAGCAAGTATTGCTTTAACTCCAGAATGAGATAATGCAATTGGAGCATGTTCTCGAGAAGAACCAGAACCAAAATTCTTTCCAGATAAAATAAAATCACCTTCTTTTACTTTTGAATGAAAATCAGGATCCAATCCCTCCATAGCATGAGTTGCAAGTTCAGCATAATCATGGACTTTTAGATATTGACCTGGAATAATTACATCAGTATCGATGTTATCACGATCGTATTTTATGACGTTTCCTTTCATATCAAATCCCTTGGATCAGTTATTTTTCCAGTAACTGCAGAAGCTGCTGCCACCATCGGAGATGAAAGATATGTTTGTGATTCAACGTGTCCCATTCTACCAGGGAAATTACGGTTAGTTGTACTAATACAAATTTCATCTTTAGCTAATACTCCCATATGAGCACCACAACAGGCACCACAGGTTGGAGGTCCAACAGTAACACCAGCGTCTAAGAAAATTTTCAATAATCCATTTTCCATTGCACGTTGATAAATTGAGATTGCTGCGGGTAAAATTTCAGTTCTTATCTTTACTTTTCTTCCTTTGAGAACTTTTGCTGCAGCTTCCAAATCCTCATACTTTGCACCAGTACAAGAACCGATGTAAGATTTATCCAATTCCACAGAAGGAGCTTCACTAACAACACATGTATTATCAGGTGAGAAAGGTTTAGCAATTATTGGTTCCATTTCAGAACTTTCAAACTCAAAAACTTTAGCATATTCTGCATCAGCATCACCATTAACTATATTGAAATTTGTTGCACCTTTTGAAGAAAGGTAATCTACAACTTTTTGATCAGGTTCTACAATTCCATTTTTAGCTCCTGCTTCAGTAGTCATATTACATAAAGTCAATCTACTTTCAACAGACATATCATCAATTCCACTTCCACCAAATTGCATTGTTCTATATGCACCACCATCATTGCCAATTTCACCAATAATTTTTAGAATCAAATCTTTGGCCATTACATGATCAGGCAATTTTCCATTTAGTTTGAAGTAATAAGTTTCGGGAACTTTAAACCAAATATTTCCATGTAGCAAAACATATGCGATGTCAGTATGTCCTAAACCAACTGCAAATGCTCCTAAAGCTCCAGTAGTATTTGTGTGAGAATCACCACCAACATAAACATCACCTGGCATTACCATTGCTTGTTCGTGTGATAGTGTATGACAAATTCCATATTGGCCCATTCCATATTTGAAATGTTTTTCAATACCATAATTTTTAGTGAAATTTGATAATTTTACAATATTTTCTGCAGACAATTTATCAGCTGATGGCACAAAATGATCTTCAGCCACCCAAACTTTTGTTGGATCCCACAATTTATCGACTGCAATTCCTTGTTTCTTTAATTTATCAAATACCTTGAGCACACCAGGTCCAGAAACATCATGCATCATTACTTTATCAACATCAGCAAATACTACATCATCAGGTGCTACTGATGACTTGCCTGAAGCACGTGCAAGGATCTTCTCAACTATATTCATGATTGAAAAAGCTCAGTCTTGGGATTAAAAGCTTTTCAGAACAATAAAAAAGAAATAGAATCTAACAGAATATGTGCAATTAACTGTTTTACCCCTATTAGCTGAAAGAATGGTAACAGAATTTGACGTTTTTGAAGAATTAGAAAATACTTTAGAAAAAAATAAAACAAAATTAGAGGAGGGGGATGTCATAGTAATTTCTACTAAATATATCTCAAATTCACAAGGAAGAATTGTAGATTTAGAGAAAATTAAAGCATCAGAATATGGAGAAAAAATTGCAAATGAATTTAATCTAAAACCAGGAATTGCAGAAGTCATCATTAGAGAATCAGATAAAATTTTTGGGGGAATTGGAGGATTTGTCATTACATCTGCAGATAATATAATGGCACCAAATGCAGGAATCGATAAATCAAATGCAAAAAAAGGTAAAGCAATACTGTATCCAAAGGATCCTTATTTGATTGCTGAACAAATTAGAAGAAAAATTTTCTTAAAATCATTAATTCATGTGGGAATAATTTTAGTAGATAGTAGATTGATGCCAGCAAGAATTGGAACATCAGGAGT
>JACENB010000136.1 GCA_013867245.1 Nitrosopumilaceae archaeon | reverse complement strand
CAAAAAAAATTTGATCCAGAATGTATTTACATCAAAAAATGGATTCCTGAATTATCTGAATTGACTGTTAATCAGATACATAATATTGAATCAAAACCTTTGGATCCTTCAATAAATTATCCAAGACCTATGGTAAATCATAGAAGTGAATTTACTCGTTCTAAACTAATGTTTAGGTAGATTGATATCAAATCTTAACTGATATTATGGATATTTTTTATATTGATAGATTGACTATAATTTATGATCATTGTTGCTGATACTAGTGTTATCATTAATGGTAATCTTGTTCAACAAATTGAATCTGGTGATATTAGAAATACTGACTTAATTATTCCACAGGCAGTATTCGATGAACTTCAATCTCAAGCTTCCAATCACAAACAACAGGGTTTTGTCGGATTAGAACAAATTGAAAAACTGAATAAATTATCTGAAAACTCTGGAGTGAAAATTCTCTTGAAAGGTTCTCATCCTGACATAAATGATATTAAATTTGCGTCAAGTGGAAGAATTGATGCTTTAATTATTGACATAGCAAAACAAAATGATGCAATTCTTTATACCTCTGATAAGGTCCAACATTTAGTTGCAAAAGCTGAAGATGTTCAAACTGTATTTTTAAAACCTAAGGTAGTTTTTGAAAAACTTGAATTCTTAAAATTCTTTGACAGCACAACAATGAGTATTCATCTCAAAGAAAACCAATTTCCTCTTGCTAAAAGAGGAAAACCTGGGGAATTTTTGCTTACTCAAATTAATGATGAAGTATTAACGAGGGATTATTTGAAAATGATTTCTTCTCAAATACTATCTGCTACCAATATTTCTGACTCTAGTACTGTTGAAATTTCTAAAACTGGTGCATCTGTGATTCAACATGATGATTATCGTATTGCAATTACTTACCCTCCATTTTCTGAATCATATGAAATAACTATTGTTCATCCCACTGTCCAATTATCCCTTGATGACTATTCAATTTCTGAATCATTAATGCAACGTTTAACTGATAGGGCTGAAGGAATTGTTATTTCTGGAGCTCCTGGTTCTGGAAAAAGTACTTTGGCATCTGGTTTAGCAAATTTTTATCATCAGCAAGGAAAAATTGTTAAAACATTTGAATCTCCTAGGGATTTACAAGTAAATTCTGGAATTACTCAGTACAGCAAATTAGATGGGAGCTTTGATAATACTGCAGACATATTATTGCTTGTTAGACCTGATTATACTATTTTTGATGAAGTACGTAGAAAAGAGGATTTTACTACTTTTTCTGATTTACGATTAACTGGAGTTGGAATGGTTGGTGTAATTCATGCTAATTCCCCTTTAGATGCAATTCAAAGATTTATTGGAAAAATTGAACTTGGTATAATTCCAAATGTATTGGATACTGTTGTATTCGTTAACAATGGTGATATTGAAAAAGTCTATGATCTAGAATTAAAGGTAAAAGTTCCTACAGGTATGACTGAATCTGATCTGGCAAGACCTGTAATTGAAATAAGAAATTTTGAAAATAATGATTTAGAACATGAAATCTATACTTTTGGCGAAGAAAATGTCATTGTTCCTGTACAACAACGTGGAGAAAAAGTTGGAATTGAAAAATTAGCTGAAGATAAAATTAAAGACTATTTTCAGAGATATGATTCTAATGTACAAGTTGATATTTTGTCAGCTAATCGTGTAAAAGTTAGTGTACATGAAGACTGTATTGCATCTATAATTGGAAGAGGAGGCTCAAATATTGATGAAATTGAAAAATTACTTAAAGTTCACATTGATGTTGTTGCCAAAGATTCTGAAGAATTATCTTTAACTTCAAATGATCTTCCTTTTAGTTTTTCAGAATCTAAAACTGCATTATTGTTAACTGTAAATCGGGAATTCACATCTCTACATGCTGATATTTATCTTCATGGAAAATTCTTTTCATCTGTTAGAATTGGTAAAAAAGGACAAATCAAAATTCCAAAACGTTCTGATATTGGAAGGAATTTATTAAATCAAACTTCTTCCCAAAACGATATTCAGCTATATCTTAAAGATTTTTAAAATTATCAATAATTTTTGGATTTGCTTTTAGAAAAGTAATGAATTTTCTTAATTGTTTGATTGTTTTTGGATTAAGGTGATGTTCAATTCCTTCAGTATCTTGATTTGCAGTATCGTATCCTACTCCTAAAATCTCGAAGAATTCTAACAATATTCCATGGTTTTGTCTAATTCCTTCTGCAATTTGAATTCCTTTCTTTGTTAGATTAATTCCATGATATTTTTCATATTCTAAAAATTTTCCTTCATCTAATCTCTGTAGCATTTTAGTAACACTTGGGGCACTAACGTTCATGTATCTTGAAATATCTAATGTTGTAGCATAACCTTTCAGTTCTACTAATTCTGAAATAATTTCTAAATAATCTTCCATTCTGGAACTTGATCGTGTTTTCTCCACTTCATGTGCCGCTTTAATTGAATCTAATCTCTTTGAGTTTTTATTTTTCATCTATTCTTGTTATGATCAATAATCTACTATAATTTTATGTCTGTTTGACTTAGTTATTCTTTGTTGACTTGAGGGTAATCATTGTTTATCTTTGAATCTTAACTAATTTTTTCTAAAATAATGTTGAAATGAATGATCCGTTAAAGGCACGACTAGCAAAATTACAAAAATTTTCAGAATCTGCTAAGCGTAGGGCTGATCTTTACTCTGACATTGCTAAAATGGATGATTCTAAAACAGCTCGTTCTTTAGGGGCTTTACAAAAAGCACCTGCCCCAGGCAAAAAACTTCAAAAAATTGGATTTTTGATGTTATGGATTCCTGAACCCACTGGAGTAACTTGTGCAATAGGTGGGCCAATGATAGTTGCTGGAAGGTATTTGGATAAAAAATACAACGGAAGTACTATTCATGATATTGGTCATCATACTAAAAACACTATTTCTACCATTAGTGATTTTAGAAAAACTGTTAGTTAACACACTGAGTTTTTAATAGGATTGAACTAATCTAGATTATGACTACTAAGGCACAAGCACTGATCCCCATATTCATTGCTGCTGTAATTATTGGTTCTATTGGATTGTTAACCCTGCCAAGTGAGATAAAGCTTGAACAAGTCAAATTTCCTAAAGGTATGATTAAAGTTGATAACACTTTACTTGAAGTACAGATAGCTGATACTGAACCCACTCGTGTTCGTGGATTGATGTTTCAAGATCAATTGCCATTAGATCAAGGAATGCTTTTTGTATTCCCAGAACAGGGATTGTATTCATTATGGATGCTTAACATGCAATTTGAACTGGATATGATTTGGTTTGATGGTGATGGAAAGGTTGTTCACATCAAAACAAATGTGCCACCTTGTGTAATCCCTGTTGAAATTGCAGCTGGATGTCCTAGTTTTGTACCTGATGGTGAAGCAACATATATTCTTGAAGTCACATCCGGATTTGTAGAACAAAATAACATTACAAAAGATTCTATTATGGAAATAATTTCTATCTAGAATTGCAAAACCTTATCTTATAATCTATTTTTAAATAATTATTGAATTCTAAAATTATAATTCCTATAATTGTAATAATCATCTCTGCTGCTGCTATCTTTTTAATTCCTGAAGAATCTTCTATGCCTTCTTCGGAAAATCTCTATCAATATGGATTTACATTTTATGATGTTGAAAAAATAAAGACATCCTTATCTGAAGAAAATATTTTCATGTCTACTCCTAGTCCTGTTACCGATCATACTATTGGAAATTACTGTGCAATTCGTGACGATATTTTATCTAAAATTAGTTATTGCACAACAACTGCCATACAAGGCCCTGATGGTAGATCTCTAGGAAATATTAGCATGGGTGGTGTTCCTGATAATCCTATTATGGCAATTGCTGTTATTGAATCCAAACCCTTTGTAAATTCCAAATCTGATGAAGTCAAAATTGTTTTTGAAAGTATGATTGAATCTTTGGTATGTGACTGTTGGAATGAAAAACAGCCTGGAGGCTTTGAGTCTATTGAGGCTTGGATAGATGCTGCTGAAATAAAATATGTGGAATCATCTCAAACAACTCCTTTGAAATCTACTGTTGATGGATTGGGTGATGAAACGTTGATTTTAGAAATTACTACTAAAAATGAGTCATATTTGTGGACTTTAATTGTTCTAAAGTAGTCTAATATATGATAAAATTATTTGATTGGCGATTACAATGATTGATCAATTATGGTTAATTCCTTTGGGATTTGCAGCTGGAATTTTGGGTTCTATGATAGGACTTGGAGGTGGGATTATTGTTGTTCCTGTCTTAACTTTTTTAGGAATTCCTCCTACTGTTGCTGCAAGTAATAGTCTTTTTGCTGCATTTAGTAATTCAATAGCTTCTACAATATCTTACTCAAAACAAAAAAGAATTGAATATTCTTTAGGATTAAAACTTGGATTACTTGCAATTCCTGGTACTATTCTTGGTGCAGTTATTTCTACAGATGTTGCTCCTGATATTTTTAAAATTCTGTTTGGTTTTGTATTAATTGCATCTTCAGTTTACATTTTTGTTAGAAAGCAAGTTGAATCAAAAGAAAAAATAATTTCAAAACAATTAATTCTTCTTATCATTGGTTCAAGCTTTTTTGCAGGAATTATTTCATCCTTTTTTGGAATAGGTGGAGGAATTATCTTTGTTCCATTAATGGTTGTTGGTATGGGAATGTCTATGAAACGAGCTGCTCCAACTTCACAATTTATTTTATTATTTGCATCATTATCTGGAGTGATTGTTCACAGTATTTTGGGACATCCTGATTTTCTTCAGTCTGGATTCTTAGCAATTGGTGCATTTTTTGGAGGATTAGTTGGTGCCAAATTATCTATAAGTATTAAGGAACGTAATTTGAAAATTCTAATTTCAATAGTTCTTGTAATCACTGCTGTAAAATTATTTTTTGATTCTTTTACAAGTGGTTCCTTTTTTTAGCCTCAAAAATTTTTTTATCCTTTTATAGTAATTTTTTGAAATAAGTTGTTCGTTGGGTCTTTTGATCTAATGGCTGAGGAGACTAGTCGGCTCCTTAGTTTTTCTTAATTATTTTTCTGGTTCTTTTTTAATTCTGTAAATATTTTTTTTAGAAATTACTATTGTTTCATTGTCTTGTGTACTGCCTTCAAAATCAATTATTATTTTTCCAAATTGTTCATCTATCTCTTCTTTTTGAACAATTGTGAATTTTAACTTTAAAACTTGATCTGTATACAAAGGCTTTAGAAATCTGGTATTTCTATTTCCCCATTCTGTATCCCCATCTGTCCCTGAAAATATTATTTGATTTCCATAAATTTGATTTAATCTTGTGAATTCTCCTTCCATTCTTGACAAAATTGCTCTGCCTGAAACTAACTGACGTCCTTCGTTTACTTTGTTTTCTAAAAATACATTTTTGATTCTAGAAAATTTAAGATATTCTTCTAATTCATCATCTGAAATACTACATGTTGAATAAAATGATTCACCAATAATGAATTCTGAAAACTTTTTCATTCTTATCTTGTTTCATCAACACAGAATGTTACTTCTGCAGATGAAGCTGCATTTTCTGAAACTAGGAAATTAAATGCATCGGCAATTTTCTGATTATCTGGTTCTGCCCCTGTGACTGAACCTGGGAAAACTGTGAACATTCTAATTTTTGATTTCAAAACATCACTTAACTCTTGATTTACGGTTGTAGTAAATGGTCTTAATGCCCCTCTGAAAACTTCAACTTGAGCTCTTTGTGTTCCAGTTACTTTACGTCCAATTGGTAAATCTGGACCAATTATCATAATTGCACCTTTGGTGTCTTTGTATAATCTTGGGTCTTTGTCTCCTCCTGGAACAAAATGCTCTAGTGCTCTTTGGGCTACTGTTGCTGGGGTCGAAATGAATTTTGCAACTAATTCTTCCCATCCTGCTCTGTTTAATTCTGTTAATTTTCCTATTTCTGGAAGTTTTCCAGTTACATGAATTACTCCTAAAATATCTCCTAGGTTTGTCTTGGCAGTATTGAGCCATCTTTGCATTTCTTCAGGATTTGTAATGTCTACAACATGTGAATGGAATTTGCTACTGATATATTCTTGAACATCTGTTGGAGTTGACTGTGAAATGAAACATGCTACTTTACCGCCGTTTTTCTCAACATGCTGTGCTAAGAACTCGACTCTTTCAGCATCTGTTTTATCAGTACCATCAATTGCAAAAACAACTGATTTACCTGAAAAGTCTGGCTGATGAACTCCTGGAGCTGTTGTTCCAATATGTGGTTTTACTGGATAAAATACTCTATCTCCTGGAATAACTTTTCCGTTAAGGATTTTGGCAATTTCATCATCACACAAATTTAGAACTGATTCTGATACTTGTGTCTGAGCTAAAAATTCTCTGTTAGCAATCATATGTGATGTATTGTTTTGAACTTTTTCAGCAATTGTTTGAATTTTTGTAAGTAAATTTGTAAATGTCTCTGTTAGTTTTGCAACATCTTTTCCATTTGCTAATTTCTCAGCAGTTTTTGCAATTCCTTCTTTGTCAATTCCATCTGCAAGAATACATTCTAACAAATCATCTTTTGCTTCTTCAACTTCTGTAGGACTCAAGTCTTCAAATCCGCTAACTCTCATGAATTCAGCTGCAGCTTTTGGATATACTGTTTTGTAAATTCTATCTGAGTGTACTGGGCCTGGGTTTGTTGCAATTGATATGATTCCTTTGTCAGTTAATTCCCATGACATTGCTTCAGCAAGTCTATTTTTAGCTCCTTGTGATGCTGTATATGGACTTCTAAATCTGTAAGGTCTTTGTTCAAGTGGTCTTTCTTCTGTAAAGAATGTTGAAATTGTGATAATTTTTCCACCTTCTTTCATTACTTTTAGTGCTTGAACTGAACCCCAAAATGTACCTGTTAGATGAATTGCAATTGTACTTTTGAAATCTTTTAATGGTGAATTTGGAAAACATGTTACAGGACCTGAAACTCCTGCATTGTTAATAATATAATCTACGTTAACATTGTCATTTTTTAGTGCATCAAACATTGAGGTCATTGCTGATTCGTCTGCAACATCTACTCCGGCAAAAATTTTAACAGATGCACCACTATTTTTATTTGAAATAATTTGTTCTAGATCTTTTGATGCTTCTTCTAATGGTTCTTTTCTTCTACCTAAAATAATCACACTTGCACCATTTTCAACAAATTTAGTAGCTATGGCCTTACCAATTCCTGTACCACTACCTGTAATTAATGCAGTTTTACCTTGGAATTTCAAGTTAAAAAAATAAAAAACTTTTGCATATTTATTTGGATTGATCTCTAGGGCTTTTTTCTTGATATCTTTATTTGTGGGTATGTTGAGAGTTTTTTTATGCATGATACCGAATCTGACACTTTTATCTATCAAACATGGCCTGAAAAATTCAGTGATATGCTAAAAGAGATCGGTGTAGATTCTGAATCTAAAGAAATTGCCACGGATGAAGTTGAACATGATGATTACTATAGTAGATATTTTTCTCAAACTCCTAGAATGGTTACAAATAAGGGGTGTATTGAAATTAAAAATTCAAATATTGACGTCGTACAAATAATTCAAAAGGGATAATTATGCAAGATCCAAATCCACTTCCTTGGGGCGCTTTAGATAGATTTCAAGCACAATTTATTGTAAGAAAAAATGCTGGTTCTTCTGGTGTTAATTATACTGCAAAGACATCTTTGAGTACTAAAGGTCATTTTGGTTCAAAAGTAATTACTAAGGTAGAATGGACTGGCTATGGTGATTTAGCTACTAAATTGAATTCTGATTCTGAATTAAATGAAATGATTGCAAAACAAACCATAAAGGATGCAACAATCTATGTTGAACCTACTGATACAGCAATTCGAATTCGTGGTAAATGGGATAATCATATTTCATTTGGAATAACCAAAGAACTCTTTGAAATTTATGACCGCATTGCAGGTCACATTAAATCTGTTTAAGCTTTCCACCAATCTAGTGCAAGAAAATCTACTTTCTCCTTTCCTTTCGGAATAGCTAAAATGAATTGTTTTCTAACTGTTGTAGCCAGTCGTCCTGCCAGAACAATTCCTGTAGATGTTATTGGTTCATTTCTGTTATAGACCTGAATTAAAAATGGTGCATGATCAATTCCTGGACCTTTTTCATATACTGCAAAATCACATCCAAATTTAATTCCCGGATTAATTATGTATCCTTTATCTCTAAAATTTTTGTATACAATATACTTTTTTTCAAAATCATGTACTTCTTGTTTACAAATTTCAATCATTTCATTTGTTTTGATTTTTTGTTTTAATTTGGTGATTGTAATTTTTTTCTTTTCTAACAAGTAATATCCTTCAATCAAATCTAAAATCAATGGAACGTCAATTTCTTCAATTTTTGGTTTAGGCATTCCAATTGGTTTTCCATAATATCCTTCACTGAAAAGTTTCTTTGAATCTTCTATATTCCATACGATGATTCTATTTTCTATTAGTTCGCTTTTCATATTGTTGTTGAATATTCAATGTATATGAATTCTATACTTTACAACTGACGTTAATTAATTTAAAAATAAAATAGAAATTTAATTATTTTTGACTATAGGCTTAATGCTAGCAGTATGAATGAGTCTGAAACTCTCTGACATTTGTCGGACATTTCTTCAATTCCTTCAATCACATCTTTGATTAACAACAATTCTTTTGGATCTTTAACCTCGTTGAGAAGTTTGATTGTTGCATCTCTGTATTTGATGTCTATTTCTCTTTCAATTGTTTGAGTTTCTTGAGCTAATTCAATTGCATTGGCAGTATTTGTGTTGAGACTTCTAATAATTTCATTGAGTTTGTAGACTTCATCTACTACTAATGAAATTAGTTCCGTGATGTCTTTATCAAGTTTTGAACTTTTCAATGTAGTTATTTTTACATTAGAAAGTTTGAATGCAATTCCTGTGATATAGCCTGCAATCTCATCCATTGTGTAAGCTGTATTTAGAAGATTTTCTCTATTCATGATTAATCCCCCTACATCTGCAACTTCCCGTGTAATTTTTCTTCTCAAGTTCTCTACTTCTTCTTCAATTGTTGAGATTTGCTCTAATGTGTTTTTAATTGCTTTTTTGTCTTTTTTCATTAGGGCTTCTGTTAGTGTTGCAAGTTCTCTTGATGCATTTAGAATTCTGTTGATCTCATCTTGTAAAACTGCTATTGCCTTTCTTTTTGCTTGAACTTCAAGCTCTCCACTATACATAACATAAAGTCAGATACCTGCTGGTAATTTAAATCCTCTATGGGTTTTGATATTTTTTGAGCGTGTTAGATTAAA
The DNA here is from genome assembly GCA_013867245.1 of Nitrosopumilaceae archaeon. The sequence continues at coordinate 13,184 of JACENB010000136.1, read as the reverse complement.
TTTTTATCATGTGCAGCTTTATTTTGCCCTTTGTAGAGTGAAATTACTTCATCATCTGTTGATGCATCTTCAGCCATTTTCTCTACTCTAATTTTTCCTGTAAATTTTGGAAATCTCAATGCTAGTCCTGTGTCCTTTCTTATTTCATTTAGCGCCACTTTGTGAATTGGACTCAATGTAATTTCTGATGCTACAATTTCAATAACTAATTCTGGTTCAAACCATACATCTGCCTCCATCTCACTATTGATTCTAGGATTTTTTTTGATGGTAGTTTTTGGATTAAGAATTTGATATAATTGATCTAAACTTTCATCAGTAAACCCCGTTCCAACTTTACAAATGCTTGGAAATGTGTCTGTGTTTTCATCATATGTTGAAAGTAATAATGTTCCATAACTGCCCGTTCTTCTTCCTTTGCCAAAAAATCCACCTATGACTACAAGATCTAAACTATCTCCTAATTCATTTCTGTATTCTCTTTTCAATTTTAGCCAGTGACTTCCTCTTGAACCTGCTTGATATGATTTATCTAACATCTTTAACATCAATCCCTCACTTCCTGCATTAATGCTGTTTTCAAAAAATTCTTCAATCTCATTTTCATTTTTTGCTAAAGTCATTGGAATAAATTTTGCAAATTCATTTTCTTGAACAATACTTTCTAATTTTCTTCTTCTTTCTATATAGCTCAAACCTGTACAATCTTTTCCGTTACAATAAAGTAAATCAAAAAAATTTACTGTAATTGGATATTCTGAAACTGCTTTTTCAATTTTATATTTTCTTCTTCTATGCATTAATTCTTGAAATGGTAAAAAATCTCCTGTATTTTCATTAATTGCTACGATCTCTGCTTCCATAATTGCATCTTCTGCTTTAATCATCTTTGGAATTTTTTCAATTATGTCTGGATAGTAGTTTGAAATCTTTTCTAAACTTCTTGAGAATAATTCTATTTTATCTCCTTCAATGTGAAGTTGAACTCTTTCTCCATCTAATTTGTATTCGATTGCAAATTCTTGTCCCATTTTTTCAATTACTTCTTTTTCACTTTTCACTCTATCTGCAAGCATTGGACGAATTGGATTAAACAAATTTACTTTGAATTTTTCAATTCCTTGAATTCCTTCTAGTGCAATTGTCTCAGCTACTTTTCCTAAATCACTTGAAACATTGTATGCATTTTGTAATTTTTTTCTATTTTCTTTATCTCCTGAATATGCAATTGCTAATGCATCCATCACTGTATTTTCTGCTATTCCTAATCTTAGCGTTCCCAATAAAATCTTCAAAATGAAGCTTGCTTCTAATGGATTTGCATCATTTAACAAACTTGAAATGTATTTTATTTTCATATCTTGAGATCTTGACCCTTCTAATTTTGCAATTTTGAATAATGTTTCATACACTCTTTCAACTGTAATATTTTCAACAAGAAATGTTGTTTGTGTTTTTTGCTCTAAAATTACTGCAGCAGCATGACCTAAATCTCCTCCTTTTGTATATTCATCTTCAATTTTTTTAATTGCAATACCTGATGATTTAGAAACTGCCCTGATTGCTAATTTTTCTGCAACTCCTAACTCAATTCCTTCAAAGTCTGGTCTTAACTTTCCTTGAATGAGATAAACTATTTTTGAAATTACCTCTTGTGGTGTTTTTTCAAATAATTCTACTAGCAATTGTGTTAACTCTAATCTTTTTCTTGTCGATTCCATTTTTTCAAAGGAATTAGCTAAAATAGAATACTCCATAATCTGGTTCTAACTAATCCTGAATAAAAGTTTGAATCTAGATGTATCTGAAAACAGTTGGTTTGTCAGAGTCTTTTACATCTGAAACTAATGCAAAATTGTGTAATGGATATGTTTTCTTGTATTGTTTCATGAAACTCCATGCTACGTCATGTGTTTTGAATTCTGTTCTGATTTCTTCAATAACACTTTGTTCGCCAAATGTGTCTATTGGAACTACTCTGTAACTTTTTGGACGATTGTGTGGTTTTGCACGTAAAAACCATGAAAATGCAAAAACCAATACTGTTCCTAGGATTACATATTCTCCAGCCACTTTGAAAAATGCTAGTATTACCCCTGGTATTGTTTGTCCAAATAATACCACAATAAAACTAGAAAATGATACTACTGCTAACACTGTGAAAATATACGTTTTCCAATCAAAGATTCTCTGAAAGGCATTCATACCCTGTTAGTTTACTGCTTTTTTTCATTTAACTATTTCGTAAGATATTGAAATTAAGAATGATCCTTAATCTGGATCTTCGTAATTTTCTTTCCTTTCTGTATTTGTTGGTTCATCTTCCATTGGTTTCATTTTACTTTCAAGAACATCCATTCTTGCACGGTATCCTTCTGCATATTCTAATTCTGATGGAACTAGTGTTGCTGGATGAATGAATCCTTGACTTCTAATTGCCATTGCTTTCTTTGTAGCAATTTCTCTAATGTAATCCCAATCTGGTGTTGAGAATCCGTCAAACGGTCCTGTGAATTTTCCATTATGCATACTGAATACTAATGCCTCTACAATTGGAATGCAAAAGTTAATTGATGCTGCTGAATTTAATTTCACTGGCATTAGTGGCATGTTGTGACTTCCTCTAGTATTACCTGCAACATAGTGTGGATTGTTAAACATACTTCCAACTTCTTCCGTTGCTGGGAAATTTTTCTGTGTTCTAACTAAACATATTGGATCATCTTTTCCAACATATGTTCCTGCAATATTGTGAAGTCTATCTGTTGATGCATCTAAAATTGGTTCTCCATCTCTAGTGTAAACTGAATCAACTACATATCTTCCAGGATACATTAATGCTGCTTCAATTGTTGGTTTGTCCTCCCACAATTGTAATTCTGCAATTTGTGCTTTCTCAACATCCATGATGTTGAACTTAACTCCTTTTGCAAGACTTTTGTTTACAATTAATGCAGTGTTACTTAGTGTGTCTACAAACATTCTGTAGATTGGATAGTTGAATGCACCTGGTTCTGTTTTGTCTGCTGCAAAAACTGTAAATGCTTCGTTTGGTCTTTCTTCAAACTCTAATTCTGCAACTCCTGGACCCATTCCTTTAACATTTCCTGAAAATGAATCTCTGAGTAAATCTTGACCTGCACCATAGAGACCTTCTTTTTTGGCAACCTCTGTTCCTGCCATGAATGCATCCCATGCTAATTTGTGAATTTTTTCATTATCGACTCCATGTGTATGTGACATAACAATATGGGTGTCATCTCCACAATATCCGATGTAGTGATCTATTAGTAAATCTCCTGAATTTTCAACGGTATCTCTAATTGCTTTGATTAGTCCGTCACTAGGTTTTGTATGTCCTCCGATCCCTCCGACATCTGCTTTGATAACTGAAACTGTAATTTTCATAATAGTGATTTTTTCTTCTTTGATTTATGTGCTTTTAGTAAAGTATCAAAAACCAAATATTGCAAAAAAAATATTTTTTTTTGAAAAAAATTCATTACAGTAATATATCCCCTCGACAACGAACTCGTTATGGCAGATAAACCACACTTAAACATGATTGTAACAGGTCATATTGATAACGGTAAATCCACAACTATGGGTCATTTCTTAATGGATCTAGGAGTTGTAGATGAGAGAACCATTGCAGCACACGGAGCCGAATCCGAGAAGACCGGAAAAGGTGATACTTTCAAGTATGCATGGGTTATGGATAACATTAAAGATGAAAGAGAAAGAGGAATTACTATCGACTTAGCATTCCAAAAATTTGAGTCAAACAAATTCTTCTTTACATTAATTGATGCACCTGGTCACAGGGACTTCATCAAAAATATGATTACTGGCGCATCTGAAGCAGATGCCGCCATCTTAGTACTTTCAGCAAAAGAAGGTGAAACTGATACTGCAACTGCAGCTGGTGGACAAGCAAGAGAACACGCATTTTTGCTTAAAACATTAGGTGTAAAACAAATTATTGTCGCAATCAATAAGATGGATGCAGTTGAATACAAAGAAGACGCCTTCAAAGCAGCACAAGAGAAAGGTGAAAAATTAGTAAGATCTGTAGGTTACAAAGTTGATGAAGTACCATTCATCCCAGTTTCTGGATGGAAAGGCGATAACTTAGTTAAGAAAACTGAGAACATGCCATGGTATTCTGGAAAAACACTACTTGAAGCATTTGATGACTTTAAGGTAGAAGAAAAACCAACTGGAAAACCATTAAGAACTCCAATTCAAGACGTTTATACAATTACTGGTGTAGGAACTGTACCTGTAGGTAGAGTTGAAACTGGTATCATGAAAGCAGGACAAAAAATTATTGTAATGCCTTCTGGTGCACTAGGTGAAATCAAATCAATTGAAACTCACCACACTGAAATGCCAACTGCAGAAGCAGGTGACAACATTGGTTTCAACCTTAGAGGTATTGAAAAGAAAGATATCAAGAGAGGAGATGTTCTTGGTACTCCTGATGCCCCACCAAATGTAGCAAAAGAATTCAAAGCCCAAATTATTGTAATTCACCATCCAACAGCAATTGCACCTGGTTATACTCCAGTTATGCACGCACACACAACACAAGTTGCAGCAACTGTTACTGAGTTCCTTCAAAAAATTAACCCAGCAACTGGTGCCGTTGAAGAGGAGAATCCAAAATTCCTTAAAGTTGGTGATGCCGCAATTGTTAAGATTAGACCAGTAAGACCAACTTGTATCGAGACATTCCATGAATTCCCTGAAATGGGAAGATTTGCTCTCAGAGATATGGGTGCAACAATCGCAGCAGGAATTGTTAAGGAAATTACTGAAGAGTACAAACCATAGGCGTTTTTTATGACACAAACCGCCCGTGTTAAACTCACTTCAACAAGTCTCCCTAAATTGGGTGATGTTTGTAATGAGATCATGGGTATTGGTAAAAAAACTGGTGTCAAAGTAAAAGGTCCAACTCCGCTCCCTGTAAAAAGACTCCATGTTGCTACAAGAAAATCACCTTGTGGCAGTGGAACTGAAACTTATGAAAAATGGGAAATGCGAATGCATAGAAGAATTATCAATATCAATGCAGATGATAAAGCAATCAGGCAATTGATGAGACTAAAAATTCCTGATGATGTCTATATTGAATTATCCTTAACTTAATTTGGTATCCTTAAATTATAGAAATTATTGATGATAAATATGGCTGAAGAAATAACTGAAGAAATTGAAGAAACTCCTGTTGAGACATTTGAAGTAAACTATGCATGTTTAAGATGTGGAACAATTGTTTCAAACACAGAACTATCTCGTTTACCTGAGATCAAATGTATTTGTGGATTCAGAGTCTTCACCAAAGTTCGACCTCCAGTAGTTAAAACAGTAAAAGCAATTTAGTTATCTGTCTTTTTTGTAACTGTGTTCTCTTTGTAAATGAGTTCTCATATCTTCCATATTTGAAAAATTCTTGTTACACTCTTTACAATCATATTCTAAATTTTTTCCGTGTATGATTTGTTGATGATTCATCAATTCTTCTTCTTTTGAAAATTTTTTGTCACATTTATTGCATGAATGTTTTTTAAAAAAATTCACTTTATCCGAACTCTGCTTTTTTCTTATCCCAGCATTTTCTACATAATTGACCTTCTATTTTCCAATGTCCTTTGGCATTATGTCTAATCAATCCCATTTTTGTTTCGCACACTGCACAAAAATTTTTCTTTTGATCATGACTTTTTTCTTTTTCATCAAAACAGTTCTTGCATAGCAATCCTTCCATATCCCATTGCCATCTTGGTTCCCATAGATCTGTAATTTTACCTGTTACTCCACATTTGACACATGGCTGTCTGACTTTACCTTCGTAATATTCTTTTGATTTATCAAAATGACAATCTCCACATAGTGAGCCTTTGATATTCCATTCTTTTTTTGGTTTATGTCTATGTGTTAGTTCTTTATTACAAATTGTGCAATTGGTTGCCTTTTTACTAAATAATCCCATGTTCTCATTTTATTTCAAAATAATTAATTATTAAATGTAAACAAGTGACTAAGCCTGTTGCTAATTACGATTAAAAATAAAATAAATTAAAAATTTGAAAAACTATCTATTTGTTAAGGATTTTTTCAAGGGCTTGGCTTGCGTTTAACATTCCATTTTTCTTGGCAAATTCTTCAATCATTTTGTATTGTTTTTCACTAAAACATACTGGCATTGATCGTGTTTTCATACTCATTATCTGAATAATTCACTAATATCCTTTTCTCTGATAACCTTTTTCAAACCGCTTCAATAAGATCCATTATGGTAAAGAAAAAACAGATCTTAGTTATTGGAAATAATACTACTGGATGTACTCCTAAACATGAAAAAATTGCATATGAGGTTGGTCAAGAGATTGCAAAATCCGGTTCATTGTTGATCACTGGTGGATTGGGTGGTGTAATGAATTCCTGCTCTCATGGTGCAAAAGACGAAAATGGTTTAACTCTGGGAATTATTCCTCAAGACGATCCTAAATTTGCAAATGAATTTTGCGACATTGTAATTCCTTCTGGAATGGGATTTACAAGAGATTTTCTAAATGCTTTATCTGCAGATGGAGTGATAATTGTTGGTGGTGGTTCTGGAACTTTATCTGAAGTGTGTGCTGCATATATGAGCAAAAAACCCATGGTTGCAATACGAGGTTTTGATAGTGCTATTGCTCCGTATATTGATGGATATGTTGATCATCGAAAAAATGTAAAAATCATTGGAGCTGATACTGCAAAAGAAGCTGTTGAAAAAATCTTAGATTTAATTTCTTAAGATTCTAGTTCTCTAAAAATCATATCTCGCTTTTTTTGTAAATTTCTTATATTTCGTACTAATCTTTTTCTTGTTTCATTAATCCAACTATCTTCGGTTTTATTATCTCTAAGTAATTTATTGATTATTTCTTTATGTTCTTCTAATTTTTTTATACGGAATTCGGTTTCTGTTAATGCTATTTTTAACAATTCAATATCTTTTTCAAAACCCAAATCACTAATTCCTATTGCATTGATATGAGAAGTGGGTCTGGTTTGTAAAATTCTCCATGTTTTTCTGCCAATTTGTTTAATTCCTCAACAATATTTTTAATTCCAATTTCTTTTGCTGTTTCAAAAAGAGGTTTTTTTAATCCTAATCCTAATTGTGCTGCTTTTTCAATTTCTTCAATATCACTTGCACCATTAGTGATTAGCCAAGCTGCATTGTTTAGAATATTTGCAACTAATTGTATTGGATTGAACTTTTGTGCTAATTCTTCTGATAGTGTAACTCTTTCATACTTGTCATCTGAATATTTGTAATATCCTTCACCTGATTTTTGTCCTAGTTTCTTTTCATCAAACATTTTTTCTATTGTTGGATGTGGATTGATTACTTTTTTATCTCGTAAATGCATTTCTGTGGTTGCTTTATGAATTACATCCATTCCGGTAAAATCAGCTAATTCAAAAATTCCCATTGGAAATCCTAACTTGAATTTTACTGCAGAATCTATTTCTTCTAGTGTTGCATTTGTTCTATCTTGTGCAAAACATGCTTCATGAACCATTGGAATGAATAATCTGTTAATGATAAACCCTGGAACATCTTTTCTACATAGTACTGCTTGTTTGTTAACTGATTTAACAAATTCTTGAGTTAGTTCTGTTATTTCTTGTCCAGTTTTTTCTCCAGGAATTACTTCTACTAGTTTCATTAATTGTGGTGGATTGAAAAAATGTATACCAATAAATTTTTCAGGACGTGATGTTGTATTGGCAATTTCAGTAATTGGTAAAGTACTTGTGTTTGATGCAAAAATCACTTCAGGTCCTGCTGCTTTATCTAATTCTGCATAAACTGATTTTTTTAAATCCATAATTTCTGGAACTACTTCTATCACTAATTCTGCATTTTTTACTGCCTCATTCAAATCTACAATTGGCGTAATTCTTGCAAATATTGAATCTCCTTCTTCTTTAGAAATTTTTTCTTTTGAAACAAGTTTATCTAAACTCCATTTGATTTTCTCCATTGCTTTATCTAAAAATTCTTGTTTGATATCTCGCAAAACAACATTGTATCCTGCTGTAGCTGAAACTTGAGCAATTCCATGACCCATTACACCTGAACCTAATACTGTGATATTTTTTACTGACATGAATTGACAAAAATTCAGTATCCTTTATAATGTATTTCTTCATCTTTGTGATAATATGGGCTTGTTTAATCGTAAAAAGTCAGATGAGACTAAAACAAAATGTGATGTCTGTGGAACTGAACTTCATGATCCGGAGAGATTAAAAAAACACATGAAAAAAGCACATGGAAACGTACCTGCCAAAAAAATGGATATGAATGGTGGGGATGGCGGCACTTGGTAATATGAAATTAAGTTCCAGTCAACAACAAGGTTTGGTTTTTGGTGGTGCCTTTTTGGTTGCAGGAATTGTTTTGTCTACGATGATTTTTCCTTTTTGGCATTTAATTCGTGAGGATGTTTTTGAAGATGTTGTTATTTTGAGTAATGATGATGGTACTTGTTATGTTGAAACTGATGATAATGTACCTAAAATTATAGAAAATTGTGAATTAGATTCAGGGGATAAAGTGACAATAAAATTTGGTAAGGATTTGGCTTGGGCTACTGTAGTTACTCCTTGATAGATACTTTGATATTTTAAAAAATTATTTGAATATTGTGGACTGTATTTTTTGTAAAATTATTTCCAAAGAAATTCCTGCCAAAATTCTTCATGAAACTACACATTCAATATGTTTTCTAGATGCTTTTCCACTTACTAAAGGTCATGTTTTAGTAATACCAAAAAATCATCATGAGAAAATTCAGAATTTGAATATGGATGAAAATACTGATTTATTTTCTCTAGTTCATCTTATGATGTCTAAAGTTGATTTAATCACTGGTTCAACTTTAATTGCAATACATAATGGAAAAGAAGCTGGACAAGAAATTCCTCACCTTCATATACATTTAGTTCCTAGAGATTCTTCTGATTCTGGTGGACCTATTCATAGTATGTTTGATTCTTCGATACAATTGTCTGATTCTGAAATTGAAAAATATTTTAATTTATTAAAAATTTAATATGGAAATAATTTTTCTTTTGTAATAATATTTTCAACATTAATTGCTTTTGTTGGACATGTTTCAGCTGCATTCATTATTTTATTTACTCCTGCTCCTTTTCGATTAATCACTTTTGATTTTGGATTTGTTTGACTATTTTTATCAATTTCAAATACTTCTGGAGCAATAATCTCGCAACTACAACACCCGATACATAATGATTTGTCAACACTTACTTTAAGATCTGGTTGTTTGTTAGGCTCTCTGGCTTTTTCATATTCTCCGTTTTTACCATCTGCTCTTATTCTAGCATTGTAATCTTCCCAAAATTTTTTTTCATATTCTTTCCAAAAAGTTGGGTCTCCTTCTTCAAATTCTCTGGTATATTTTCCCCAATCTTGTTCAGGTATTCCTCCATCGTCGGGTGCTCCCCATTGAGGTTTTGGTCTAATTCTTTGATTTCCTGAATTTTGTTTTGCTTCTTGGTATATTGTATCATCTTTTTCATTCTTTTTTAGAAAATTATATGCCTCTGTAATTTTTTTAAATTCAGTATCTTCATTTTTTATTTTATTTTTATCAGGATGTAGCTCTAGTGCCATTTTTCTATATGATGCCTTAATTTCTTCCTGTGATGAATTCTGATTAACATTTAATGTTAGTAATGCTTCTCTTCGATTCATAACTCCTCTAATACCTTATATTTTAAAAATCATTGTTAATATTTTGATATTTTATTCTAGGATTTCATCGTCTTCTGGTTTCCATGCTGGCTCTACAATACATAAAAAACGTAATATCTCTGATCCAACGTTTTCCAAAAATTGTTCTGAATTTGGAGGGACATAAGCTGAATCATTCTTTTTTAATTCAAATTTTTCACTGTTAATTTTTAATTTACCTTTGCCTTCTAAAATATAGTATATTTCTGAAGATTTTATTTTATGAAGTTTAGTTTTTTCACCTATGTCTAATGAAAATTGTGCAAGGCTGTAATTAATTCCATTTGATGTATTTTTTGGATCAAAATATTGTTTAATTTTTACATTTTCACTACCATCAATGAAACTAATCTTTGAATCCTCTTTAATGGACAATGTTTTAAATTATTTTTGTTACTTTGTTTTTAAAATCTGATTCATACCAAATTGTTTTGTAGATTGAATTCTTTTTTGGTAATATGTTGATAGCTATGTGTGAAAATTCTTTATTTTTATTAATTGAACCGTGGGTATGGAGTGTTTTAGCTGGAATGTGAACTATGTCGCCTTCATTAAGGCTAATTCTTTCAATCTTTTTTATTTTAAAATCTGTTTTTTTTGTCCCATATTTTTTAAAAATTTCTAAACTACCTTTTCCTTTTATTGCCATTAGTACTTGATTCCCATTGTGAAAATGAAGTTTAGTTCTTGAACCTTTTTCAAAATGAACGTGGTAAATATCCTGATCCTTTGATTTAATTTTCTCTGAAAGCACTTTCATCCATGTTTTTCCTGTGAACCATTCAGAATTAACATCTCTTCTATCACTTGATCCTTTAATATTTGATTTATTCATTCTATTTTTCATAAAAAATACTTCTTTTTCTTTGTTTGGAATTTTTCTATACCTACTGTTTATTTTTTTTTAATGAGAATTGGTTTAATACGATGACTTTCTATTTTTTATAGTTTTGAAAAAAACACATGAACATAAAACAGTAGTTTTACGGAAAAAACTTGAGGAATCTGAAGCTTTAGAAATTATTGATGATAAAAAAATTGGTTTATTCAAATCTGTATTTTCACGTCCAAAAAGAGAGGATATTCACATTCATTCTGTGAAATTATACTATGAATGTATTCTAATTATATCTGGAAAGTACATGGCAAATTATTTTCGAAAAGCAACTCATTCTATTTCGGTTTCATCAAATGTATCTGAAGTTATTTTGGGTGATGGAATTTTTCCGGTTAGAACCAAATCTAATTTTAAAAAAGCAATTGTAGGGAAACGTGGTAAAAATAAAGTTGATTTAAAATTAGAAGAACATGTCTTTGTTGAAAATGAGGATGAATTGACTTTTGATCATCATGGTCGTGAAATAAAATTCCCGTTTAAATTGAATTCCAAAACAACTGAAAATTATCCTAATCGTTTACTGGAAAAAAATTCTTCAAATGTAAAAAATTCTGAATTAACTCATGATGACGGAATCAAAAAATTACAATCATTTTTAAAAAAACCTTTAGTTGATGAAGTAAGAAATCTTGACGAAGAATTTGTATTGCGAGAAATTACTGAAGTTTATGTTCCAATTTATGAGGCTCGTTTAATTGGTCCAAAAAAGAAAGTAGGAATAATTAGAATTGATTCTGTAAGAAAAAAAGTTCTATAATTTAACTAATGATCTAAATTTATCATTGTTGTGTAATTTTGTAAAAATTGGTTCCTCCTTTGCCCAATTACGTATTATTTTTGGGTTTCTTGTAATTGCTTGTTTTAATAATTCCATTGACTCTGGAATTTTATCTAATGCTGCACAACTTCTAGATTTTGCATAAATTACATTGACATTGTCTTTGTATTTTTTTAAAATTTCATCAAAAACAGTAATTGCTTTTTCATGTCTTCCCAATTCTGCAAGTTGTACTCCTTTTTGAAAAAATGCATCTTGATTATTGGGATACTTTTTACAAATATTTTGAAAACAATTCAGTGCTTCCTCGTGCCTTTTCAATTTTCCTAAAACTATTCCTTTGTACACCATGGCATTTGGCTTTCTTGAATCTACTGAAATTGCTTTTTCTAATGCAGTTAGTGCTTCCTCGTGCTCTTGGAGTTTGTCTAAGAGAACTCCTTTGTTAAAGTAAGATGCTGCATATCTTGGATCAGCTTCAATTGCTTTATCATAACATTCTGATGCTTCTTGAATATTGCCATTTTCTGCCATTGAAATTCCTCTGTTGTTTAGGGCCTGTGCATTTTTTGGATCAATTTCTAATAATTTATCAAAACAGGTAATTGCATCACTATATTTTTTGATTTGATTTAGAGCTAATCCCTTGTTTAGTAATACATCTTCGTCATCTTCATTTTGTTTTAGAATTTTATTAAATAATGAAATAGCTGCTTTTGGTTGATTTTTCTCCATCATTGCCATGGCATCATATTTCAAGTCTTCTGGATTTTTTTTGGATCCAAATAATCCCATAATTTTATCAGATTTTAATTGCTAATGAAAGTTTACTTTAATTCAATGACTTGAATTTTTTAATGGCTTCTTTGGCCATTTCTTCTTGTTTTTCTGCAGATGTATCTGTCGGATCATCTGTTGCATATGCCTCTTTTTCTTCTTTTTTCTTATCCATGTTTAATCATGATAATCATTTTATAAAAATCTGAATAAATCTATCAAAGATAGGCTTAATTTGTTTTAAAACTTATTTTAATCATGTCTGAAATTCAAATTTCTTATTTAGCTGAAAAAGTGTTTGTTCATCATTGGCCTAAAGATTCTCCTGTATGGGATGAATCTTTACAGAAAAAATTTGATGAGTACATCAATAAAAACACTAATTCCAAAAAAATCATTGTTAATTCTGAAACTATTTTAATCGAAAATTTTCTAATCACAAATCTCAAAAAAATTGGTGTATCTGTACCTTTTTTTAAAAATGAATGTACTATGATTTTTGAAGGACAATTTGAAAATATTTTTGCTCATATTCATATTACTACAAAATCTGATGATTTTTTGAATATTTTTAATCAACTAATGTCATGGAAAAATGATTTTCATGATTAATTTTTGAATTTTAGAAATCCTCTGATGCTTTGATTATGTTTTTGATGTCTTCTTTTGAATGACTATTTGATATTGCACCTAATTTGCCTGGTAGGAAAAATATTCCATTTTCAGAAATCATTTTAAAATGATATTTTCGTAACATCTCAGAATCACATTTTGCAACGTCTACTGAATTTTCTATCTTTGTAACTCCATTTTTAAGAAAATGTGTCATGAATAGTGACCCTTTTCCTGAAACTTCAACTCTTCCATCAAATACTTTTTTCAATTCTTTTCTAGCATAATCTCCT
>JACENB010000053.1 GCA_013867245.1 Nitrosopumilaceae archaeon | reverse complement strand
CACCAGAACCAACACCTGAATCAACACCTGAACCAGAACCAACACCTGAACCAGAACCAACACCTGAACCAGAACCAACACCTGAACCTTCAAACACATCTGAAAATTCTACAAAATCAAATACTACTGAAGAACGAAATATAATTTTCATCGGAACTAAACCTATAATGAGTTATGTTTCTGCAACCTTGACTCAACTTTCCACTAGACCTAGTATTACAATTAAAGCTCGAGGAAAAAGAATTACTCAGGCTGTCGATGTATCTCAAATGATTGTTAAAAGAATGGATACTGTTGGTTATGTAATTAGTGACGTTCGAATTTCTTCTGATTCACTTACTTCCCAAGATGGAAAGCAGCGAAACGTTTCTAACATGGAAATTGATATTACAAAAGAATAACTTTAGGAATATTTTTTTTATTATTTTAATAATTGCTGTTGTTGTATTTTTTTTCACAAATGAAAAATCATGTGGTATAGATCATATGTATATTTTAAATGAGATAAAAATTTATGAAAAATCTCTTAATCCTGAATTCTGTGAAGAAATACTTGAAAAAATAATTGTTTATAATGATAGTTGTACCCCTGTAATTGAAATTTTAGATTGTGGCTAATTAATCACATCTGTCAAAAATGTAATTCCAAAATAAATCAATATTGCACTTAGCGCCAACATTATTATTTTATAATTTGTATTTGAAATGATTTTTTTACTTTTTGATATTAAAAATGCAGTAGTTCCTAGCCATACAAAATCCATCCACACATGCAATACAAATACAATTAAAATTCCTACAAATGCCCATATTGCCATTGCGTCTGAAATTAATTTTAAACCAATTGTTAACCACCAAATTATAAAAAATGGGTTTAATGCACTTAGTAAAACTCCTGTAATGATTGGCCCTTGCTTCAGTTTTGTTTCAGATTTTTCATTTTTCTTTAATGTTGATTTAATTTGCATAAATGCAAATACAAAAAGTGTAATTGCACCTAAGATTGAAATAATTATTTTAAATTCTGGAAAAATTTCTAGCGAAAAAATTCCAATTCCTAATAAAATTATTAATGGTAATTCTACAAGTGAATGCCCTATTGCAATTTTTATTCCTGCTTTAGTTCCATACTTTAATCCATATGTGATATTTGCTGCAAATAATGGACCTGGTGACATTACTCCTGACGCTGAAATTATTATGACGATAATTGCAAATTCAATGATATTGCTCATAATTCTTTCATATGTTTCCCATTAGAATAGAATTATCTGTACATTGAATCTTTAAGGTGAGTTGATTCTTCTTGTGTTTCTTTAATTGTTGTTTCAGCTTTTTCAGCTTCTTTTTGTAAGGATGGAATGTCACATGAAGCTCCTGGAATTAGTTTTGACATTGACATACACAAATCTGCACTAGATTTGAAATCTGGACCGTCTCCTAATGTATTGAAAATTATTACAATGACGTCTTGATTTGTTATGCTTCCTTCATTTAGTAACATCCCAGGAATTCCTGGAATTGTTCCATGATCTAAAATTTTTAATCCTGCTTCCTCTATTTTCTTTCTGGCTGAATCTGTACTTCCTACGCCCATCATTTCAGAATTTTCTTTATCTGATTTTATTGCAACACTGCTAACAATTAATTTAATTTTGTGTGTTTTTGCCCACTGTAACATTAAATCTGAAACTTGTCTATGTAATGATTGATCTAAATTTAGATATGATGAAAATACTCCCACTTTCAAATCTTCATTAACGAAAATTCTTGATGGATAATTTGGTTTTCCATTTTTAATTACGCTGATTGGTGGGAATATTTCTGAGTCAATAATTCCTCCTAATTCAAATTGTGATGTATTAATCATTGATTCTGTAGCAATTGCACTACTAAATCCTACTGAAGGAAATCCGTCAATCAAATAACCTCCTTCTAAATTAATTTTTTTAAATTCTTTAATGTTGATCTCATCAGACGTCATGATTATTCTGTAATTTTATTAAATAATAGGCTTTTCTGGACACCTGTTCAAGAAAAATTTTTACTTTGGTTTGAAACCTAGTTGATTAAGCAAACTTTAAACCGCCTTATTTTATTAGAATTGCTATGGCAGGTAGAATTAAAGTTGCTTTAGTTGGTATTGGCAATTGTTTTTCAGGATTAATTCAAGGAATTGAATATTATCGACAAAACCCTTCCCAAGAGGTAATTGGAATTATTCACGATAAATTAGCAGGATATGGCATTCATGATATTGACTTTGTGTGTGGATTTGATGTTGGTGAAAACAAAGTAGGCCAACCACTCAATGAAGCAATTTATGCATACCCAAACATGGTTGATTGGATACCAAAAGATACTATGCCTAAAACTGAGGCAAAAGTGTATCAAAGTCCATTATTAGATGGTGTTGGAATTTGGGTTCAAAATCGTGTAAAACCTGTTGAAACAAAATTAACTGATGCTGAACTTGCAGAAAATGCAAAAAAAATTCTTAAAGAAACCGGTGCTGAAATCCTTGTCTCCTATTTGCCAGTTGGTTCAGATAAAGTAACAGAGTTTTGGGCTCAAGTATGTCTGGACACTAATACTGCTTTTGTTAATTGCATTCCTTCATTCATTGCATCTGATGAAACTTGGGCAAAAAAATTCCAAGAAAAAAATATTCCATGTATTGGTGATGATATTAAAGGTCAAGTAGGTGCAACTATAGTTCATAGAACATTGGCAAAATTATGTAATGATCGAGGAACAAAAATTGAAAAAACTTACCAAATCAACGTTGGTGGTAATACTGATTTTCTTAATATGAAAGAACAGGATCGATTAGTTTCTAAAAAAATATCCAAAACTGAGAGTGTTCAAAGTCAACTTGACGAACGATTAGATGATGACCAAATTTATGTTGGTCCTTCTGATTTCATTCCTTTCTTAGGTAATACTAAACTAATGTTTATGCGAATTGAAGGAAGACAATGGGCAAATATTCCTTACAATATGGAAGTTCGTTTAGACGTTGATGATAAAGCAAATTCTGCTGGAATTGTTATTGATGCAGTTAGATTGGCAAAAATTGCATTAGATAGAGGTATTGGTGGTCCGATAAAATCTGCTAGTGCTTATTTGATGAAGCATCCTATTGAACAAACATCCGATGTTCAAGCAAAACAAGATTGTGAAAAATTTGTCGCTAATGAATAAGCCTAGTTAGGCTCAATAATTTTTAAATCTTATTTTTAAGGAGTTATTTGATAATTACCTCCGTTACGAAAAATTTGATAATGTAACAAGAAAAATTAATCAATAGAGTCAACAAAAATTGTTAATCATCGATTATCCTATCGAATTTAAAATGATCTACATTGGTACATGTAAAAAAAGTAGAGATCTTTGGATTCAAATCATTTGGATTTAGAAATACCACTGTGAATTTTGAACCTGGACTTGTATCGATCTCAGGTCCAAATGGTTCAGGAAAAAGTAACATCTTAGATGCAATCATTTTTGCAATGGGTGAAAATAAACCAAAAGTTATGCGAGTTGATAAACTTCGATCACTGATTCATGATATTGAAGGTAGTGGTCGTAGAGGTCCTAAAATGGCAAGATCGAGTGTACACTTTGATAATACAGATAGAAAAATTCCTGTTGATAGTGATATTGTTGAAATTACTAGGGAGCTAGATGAAAATGGTGAAAATACCTATTATCTAAACAAAAAGAAAACTCAACGAAGTCATGTTCTAGATTTATTGGATATGGCAAATGCCGGATTGGGTCAACTCAATGCTGTCCAACAAGGAACTGTGACTAGAATTTCTGAATTTACATCTGAGGAAAAAAGAAAAACTATCGAAGATTTAATCGGTCTTTCCTATTTTGATGAAAAAAAATCTGAATCTATAAAACAGCTTGATGAAGCTGATAGGCGGCTTGAAATTGCACTTGCAAAAATGGGTGAAATTAAGAAACGTATTGATGAATTAGAGGAAGAACGAAATCAAAAATTACGTCATGACATTCTTGAACGTGAATTAAATCGATACAAGGCCATATCTGCTGCCAACAAAATGAAGACTATTTCTCTACAAAAATCTGAAAAAGAAGACAAATTGCATGGTTTGAAAGAACAAATTACTGCTTTGGATGGTGAAAGGTCCATCTTAAGAGATGAAATTAGTGTCTTAGATACTGAAAAATCAAAATTAATGAATGCTGCAAATGATTACACTCAAGCTAAAGCTACTCTTGATGCAGAAATTAGTTCTGCAATGGAACAATATGAAATTGATAATACTGCAATATCTGCATCAAATAAAAGACTTGAACAAATTAACAATAGATTGCCACAAATAAAAATTGAATTAGAAGAAATTGTAAATGCTAGGGCAGATATTGATTCACAAATCCAAAAAATTAAAGATTCCATAGAAATTACAAATGGAGAAAAAAATAAAATTAATCATGATTTGGAATTAATTGATTCAGAACGTAACAAAATTCTAACTGCACAATCTGAAGCTGCAGCAAAAAAATCTGAAATTGATAATAAAATAAAAATTCTAACAGACCAGTCTAATAATGTTAAACTAAAACTTTCTAAAATTTTACATGAAAAAGAGGAATCTGAATTAAAAATAAAATCTAACTCTGAAAAATTAACTGGATTAGAAAAAGATATTGT
Source organism: Nitrosopumilaceae archaeon (assembly GCA_013867245.1). Next base: position 5,442 of record JACENB010000053.1, on the reverse strand, counting down.
GGAACTAACTAATTTAGAATCCAAATTATCCTCATTAACAAATAATCATCAAGCTACTATTTCTGAATTAAAATCTAGAATTTTAAAATTAAAAACAAAAAAATTAAAAATAATTCATGATATGGATGAATTAGGATTTATTTTAGAAAAATCTGACAAGGCTGCTAATCAATATGAATCAAAAATAAAAACCGTAAAAGGTTTCATGCATGAAGATTATACTGTTGCAAAATTAAAAGAGGATGCTGATAAATTGGGAATTGATGGTTTAGTTTATGAAATGATTTCTTGGGATAAAAAATATGAGCGTTCAGTTCTTGCTGTGAGCTCTGATTGGATTAAAGCATTAGTGGTAAAAGATTTTGCAACCTTGTTGGGCATAGCTGAAGTTGCTAGAAGTAAAAAACTTCCAAAATTGAAAATTATTCCTCTTGATGCTATACCTAAATTCAAATTAACCCTGCCTAAAGAATCTGGAATTATTGGCATTTTATCTGATTTTGTTAAATGTGATGATACATACTCAGCACTCAAAACATTCCTTTTTGGAAATATTATACTAGCTGACAGTCGTGAATCAGCCTATAATTTATCACAATTAGGCTACAAATCAGTAACTCTTGAAGGGGAATACTTTGAAGCTAAAGGTGGTACTGTTGTAATTGATATAAATTCAAAAATCTCAAAATTAACAAAATTAATTTCAATGAGTAGTGATATTGATGGATTAATTCAGTCAATCAGTCTAATTAAAAAATATATGTTAAAGAAAAAATATTCTTTAAAAAAATTAGAGGATTCAATACAATCATACTCTGACAGACTTTCTATTTCTGAAAATGCTTTAACATCTGCATCTGAAAATTATACAAATCTAAAATCTAGAATTATTTCTGCAAAAAATACAAAAGTACAACTAACAAAAAGAATTTCTGATTTGACATCCCGAAATAATATTATTACATCTGAAGTTTCAACTAATGAATCTCATCTTGAATCTTTACTTGATCGTATAGGAATTGTCGAACAAAATTATGCTAGTGGAGAACAAACTAGAATTGCAAGTGAATTATCCAAAATAAATATTAAAAAATCTGATATTGAAAAATTATACACTTCCATTATGAATGATTATCGTGATAAATCATCACAACTAACAACTATGCAAACACAAGATAATCGTGAAAAATCTCAAACCACTCGATTAAACGATGAAGAAAATTCTTTACATTTGGAATCTGAACAAATTGAATCAAAAATTAATGATTTAGAAAAACAAAAAGATCCTAAACGAGAAATTTTAGAAAGTTTGAGACAAAAGGAACAAGAATTAATTTCTACATCCGGTTCATCCATTGGACAAGTTCAAGAAATAGATAGTAAACTCAAAACTTTAACTGAAAAAGATATGGATTTTACCAAACAAATTAATAATTTTGAGCGTCAATCTGACTCATTAAATCGTGATTTGCATGATTTAATTGAAAATGAGACAAAACTACAACAAATTCTTTCCGCATTTGGATTTGATAAAAATATGGAAACATTTGATGTTGATCCAATTGTTCAAGGATTAACTACTGAATTATCCTCTCTAAATGCACTAAATGCAAAGGCTCCTGAAACATATCTTGAAGTTTCTTATGGGTATAGGTCAATGTCTGTTAGAAAGAATTCCTTAGAAGAGGAAAGAAATTCTATTGTGAAATTTATTGAAGATATTGAAAAAGATAAACGACAAACCTTCTTGGATGCATTTGATAAAGTCGATAAAGAAATCCGATTAATTTTCAATAAAATGACTGGTGGTAATGCATGGTTGGAATTACAAAACGAGGATGATATATTTAATTCTGGAATATCTTATTTAATTCAATTTCCAAATAAACCAAAAAGAGAATCTACTTCTATTAGTGGTGGTGAAAAAACACTTGCGGCAATTGTATTTGTTCTTGCATTACAAAAACTCAAACCTTCTCCATTCTACTTGTTTGATGAGGTTGATGCACATCTTGATGCACCTAATGCAGAAAGGTTATCTACAATTCTGGAAGAGAGATCAAAAGAAAGTCAATTCATTATGGTTTCTTTAAAGGATTCAGTTATTCAAAAAGCAAAATTGATTTATGGTGTTTTCCCAAAGAATGGAGTTTCAAATGTTGTAACCTATAAAGATAAACGTGTACCTTCTGTTAAGACAACTTAGCTGATTTTAACATGACATGCAGAATAATGCTCGTTTTCTATTTCTTCTAAATTTGGTTCAATTGAACACTTCTCAATTTCATATGGGCATCTATCTCTAAATTTACACCCTCCCTTTTTTTTAACTCCTGATATTTCTTTAATCCTGATTACTCTATCTTTGTTTAAGTTTTCAGGATTTGGTTCTGAAATTGCGTCAATTAATGCCTGAGTGTATGGGTGTTTTGGATTATCTAGTACTTGATTAATTGGACCTCTTTCCACAATTTTTCCTAAATATAAAATTCCGATATTTTGACCAAAATATCTGGCTGTTGCTAAATCATGTGTAATGTAGATAAATGAAATATTATGTTTTTTTTGTAACTCTCTCATTAATTCTAACACCTCAGCTCTAATTGATACGTCTAGCATTGATACTGGTTCATCAGCTAAAATGATTTTTGGTTTAATTGCTAATGCTCTAGCTAAAACTACTCTTTGTCTTTGTCCTCCAGATAACATGTGTGGGTATTTTCTACTAATTTCTTCTGCTGGTTCTAGTTTAACTTCTTTTAATACTTCAATTACTCTGTTGTTTATTTCTTCTTTGTTCATGATGTTATGAATTTCAAGTGGTTCGGAAATAATATCTTTAATTCTCATTCTGGGATTAATTGAATCATATGGATCTTGATGAATCATTTGGCAATTCATTCTAATTTTCTCTAAATTTCTTTTTTGACTATCTATGTGTTGTTCTTCAAAAATAACTTTTCCAGAATCTGCTTTAATTGATTTTAAAATTAATTTTGCAATTGTAGATTTTCCAGAACCTGATTCTCCTGCTAATACAAAAACTTCTCCCTGTTTTAATGAAAATGAGACATCGTCTACAGCTTTAACTGTGGAAGTTTCTGACGTGAACATTTTCTTTTTGATGAAATATTTTTTTAAATGTTCAATTTTTAATATTTCTGTCAATGTATGTAGATATTTTATCCAATATATCAAGAAATATGTTTTGTGCGTAATTTTTGTGAGAAGAATTTTAAGTTAATTAAAAAAGGAATTACTGTTTGAATGATTTTTCTGATAAAAAATTAGATTATAAACAATATGTTGTTGATTCTAAACTTCGTTATTTTAAACCTCATGCAACAAAAATTGAAAAATCTTTTGCTGAAGAAATATCTTTTAGCCTATCTCAGAATTCAAAATTTATCAATCCAAAATTTTTTTATGATTCTGAAGGCTCCTCACTGTTTGAATCCATTTGTTTACTGCCTGAATACTATCCTACTAGGACTGAACTTGATATTTTAAAAAATTTGGAATCTGATTTACTGCCTTTTCTAGATGAGGAAACTAAATTGGTTGAACTTGGAAGTGGTGCATCAGTAAAAACTAGAGTTCTAATTGATATTTTTACAAAATTACAGACAAAAACTGAATATTTTCCAATTGATATTTCTGAAATTCTTGCTGAAAGTTCAGAACAATTGTTGAAAGACTATGCGACTTTACACATTACTGGGATAATTGATACTTATGAGGGCGGTTTAGAATTCCTAAAAAATTATGATGAGAAAAAAAATCTAATAATTTTTCTTGGTTCTAGTTTTGGGAATTTCACTCCAAATAATGGAAAAGCATTTTTAAAAAATATTTTTTCTACAATGAAATCAGGTGATCTTTTTTTAATTGGTTTAGATTTAGTTAAAGATAAAAATATTTTAGAATCTGCTTACAATGATTCTGCAGATATTACTGCTCAATTCAATCTCAATGTTTTATCAAGAATTAATAATGAACTTGATGCTGATTTTGATCTTAACAATTTTTCACATTACTCGATTTATAATGAAAGTGATCAACGAATTGAAATGAACTTAAAATCTCTTGTGTCTCAATCTGTAATTATCTCAAAATCTAATTTACTTTTAAATTTAGAAAAAAATGAATTAATTCACACTGAATATTCTCACAAATATCAAGTCAACCAAATTAAAAAAATACTTTATGATGCTGGATTTGAAATTAAAAAAATGTGGTTAGATGATAAAAAATATTTTTCGTTAACTTTGGTTTCTAAAGTTTAAATTTTTTCTACGCATCTAAATCCTGAAAATAACCATCTTTCATCTAATCTAAAGAAATTTCTATAACTTCCTCTAATTGACATGTTTGGAGTTCCAAATGATCCTCCTCTCAAAACTTTTTGATTTGTAAACCATTTATCGTTATATTCATCAAAACCTGATTTGAAACCTGGATATCCTACAAATTCTGATGATGTCCATTCCCAAACATCTCCAATCATTTGTTGACACCCTGATGGGCTTTTTCCATTAGGATATGTGCCTATTTCTGTACATCCCCAATGATATGATTCTAATAAATTACAATTTTCTTCTGTAGGATCACTATTTCCCCATGGGAATATTGTTTTTTCTTGTTTCTCATCATTCCAACATGCAGCTTTCTCCCATTCTGCTTCGGTTGGTAATCTTTTTCCTGCCCATTTACAATATGCATCAGCTTCATAGTAGCTAACATGACACACTGGCTCATTTGAATTGATTTTTCTAATTCCTAAAAAGTCTCTTACATACCATTCATCCTCAATTTTTTCCCAATACATTGGAGATTTCCAATTATTTGATTTTACTTTTTCCCATCCGTCTGATAACCAGAATTTGTAATTTTCATATCCTCCATCATTCATGAATTCTAAATATTCTTTATTTGTAACTGGGAAAATTCCTATCTTGTAATCTTCAAGATATGTTTTGTGTTCTGGTAATTCAATATCATAAGAAAATTCATTGCCATTATATCCCATTTTAAATATCCCTCCTTTTATTTCAGTAAATTCTTTTTCTTTGTTTTCTTGAGTATTGATTTTATTTTTTCTTACTGGTAAATATTGTTCAGCTAAAAGATGTTGCAAATCATACACGAGTAATTCTTGATGTTGACATTCATGATGAAATCCTGTAATGATTAATTTTTTTTCTTGTTCATTTAATTCATGAGTTTGAATGAATTTTTCAACTTTTTGATTGATTGTATTGAAATATTGAAAAATTTCATTTATTGTTGGTCTTGATATGATGCCTCTAAGTCCTTTGTCATGAGGAGCACCAAACTGTTGATAATATGAATTCAAATATTCTGATAATTCCTTTGAATGAAATTGATAATTTTTATCTATTTTGCTTATTATGGCTTCATAAATCCAACTTACATGACCAA
>JACENB010000132.1 GCA_013867245.1 Nitrosopumilaceae archaeon | reverse complement strand
TTGGAAAAATTAACTTTGTGGCTAATTTTTAGAATTAACTATATTAGATAAAACAATCTAGGAAAATCATGAGTCCTGGAATTGGATTAATGAAAAGAAGACTAGAAAAAGAAAAGGATGCTATAGCTCTTGCAGTATCAGGGATTGCAAAAAAATACAATGTAGTTCCAGATACAATCCAAACTCTAGAAACAAAATACCATGATGATGCTGGAGATTGGTATGTGGCATTAGGATGGGATGATAAAAAGGCCATAATTCAGATGGATTCTGTTCAAGGAACAATAACTGAGATTAAAGAAATTTAATTATCAAAGAGTATTTTGGGTATATCATGACTAGTGCAATTGTTTTAGGAGGTTCAAGAGGAATAGGAAAAGCAATTTCTGAATCACTAAAATCATTAGAAATTGATGTTTTTGTAGCATCAAAAAATGACATTGATACATCAAATTTGTCTAGTGTAAATGAATTTGTGAAAAATCATAATCAAACAGATATTTTGGTTTTAAACACAGGAGGACCAGAACCTAAACCATTTGCAACAGTTACAGAAGAAGATTGGAAATTATATCATAATCAATTGTTCCTAGGATTTGTTACAATTTTACAAAATATCAAAATTAATGATGGAGGATATATTTTTCTGATCAGTTCAAGTGTAATTAAAGAGCCAAATTCAAAATTGATAATTTCATCAGCTTATCGTGCAGCATTTACAGAAGTATTCAAGGTGTTAAGCAAGGAATATGCTGAAAACCAAATTAGTTGTATCAATATTGCTCCAGGACCAATTAACACAGATAGGACTCAAGAATTGATTGAAAATGTTGAGGAATACAAAAAATCTCTACCTATGAAGAGACTTGGAGAGCCTGAAGAGATTGGGAATTTTATAAAATCAATTATTCAGAATAAAATAAAATATCTATCAGGAGTTACAATAAACTTTGATGGTGCAAATTCAAACTATATTTTCTAAAATTATTTTTTAAATTCAACATTTGGAGTATCAGGTTGACCTGCAATTGCAATTAATCCACCATCACGTAGTTGTTGTAATAACTGCATTACTTCTTTTTCAACTTGATTTCTTTGTAGTCCTGTTTGTTGTGCAAAAATTTCTACCAAGTCTGTAACTTTACGTTGTCCGTTACATGATTTCCAGAAATCAACAATTGCTTGATTTACCATGAATCCTTGATCATGTTCATTTGCCAATACCATGGAACCGTCTTCTTGTTGAACTAGTTTACCAACACCTTGAGGTAATGCTGTTTCATAATTAATTGGTGCAGGAGTATTCATACCAGCACCCATGTTTTTGATTTTGATTTTTGCCTCTTCAGACATTTTATCCATTGACCATGGAGGATCCCATACAATATCGATATTGACATTATTTACTCCAGGAACTTTTTTGACAAATCTTGTTGCATCAGAAACTAAAGTTTCATGAAGTGGACAACCTTGTGTAGTCATTGTCATTTTGATATTTACATCATTATTTTCTGCCACATCAATTCCATAGATTAGTCCCATTTCTACAATGTTTAGAGGAACTTCAGGATCCATACATTGTTTTAATGAATCTTCAATTGTCTGTGGAGAAATTGTACTCATATTGTTAGAAGCAATTTGAAAAACAATAAAAACTTTCTATTAATTAGCTGCAAATAATTTTGGAATAGATTCTTCATATGGTGCCGTAGCCACGCCTTTTTCAGTAATTATTCCAGATATTAGTTCAGGAGGAGTCATATCAAAAGCAGGATTAATTACTCCAATATCATCAGGCGCAGTCTTTTTCTCACCAATTCCAGTAACTTCGGTACCTTTTCTCATTTCAATAATAACATCTTCAGCCTTTGTTTCTAAATCGATTGTAGATAATGGTGCTGCAACATAAAATGGGATTCCATGTTGTTTTGCCATGGTAGCTACTTGATAAGTTCCAATTTTGTTAAAGACATGACCAGATTTTACAATTCTATCTGCCCCAACTACAACTTTGTTTACCAAACCATTTGCCATAGAGTAACCAACAGCAGTATCAGGAACTAAACTGACATCAAAACCATCATGTTTCAATTCGAATGCAGTTAATCGTGAACCTTGCTGAATAGGTCTAGTTTCAGTTGCGATGACTTTAACATTTTTCCCACTTTCTCTTGTTGCCCTTATTACACCTAATGCAGTTCCATATGCCACAGTAGCTAATGCACCGGCATTACAATGTGTCATTATAGTATCATTATTCTCAAAAAGAACTGAGCCATTTTTTCCCATTGCTTTGTTTATTTCAATATCTTCATCTGCCATTTTTTTGGCAGTAGAAATAACTAATTCTTTAATTTGTTCAATCGAGTCTCCTGTTTTTGCAATATTCATTATTTTTTCTAATCCCCATCCTAAGTTTACAGCTGTAGGTCTAGTAGCAAAAAGAATTTTTCTTGCTTCTTCAAGATCAGAAATAAGTTCATCTTTTGAGATAGCTTTACTTTGTAAAACTGCCAAGGCCAGACCAAAAGCACCAGAAACACCAATTGCAGGAGCTCCTCTTACAACTAGAGTTCTAATAGCATCAGCAACTTGATTGTAGTCATCATATTCTACAAATATTAATTGATTTGGAAGTTTAGTTTGATCAATCATGATTACTTTATTTTCTTTCCATTCAACTGTTCTCAGTGAGGATAATGTAGACATTTCTTATCAGTGGATTCTAA
>JACENB010000064.1 GCA_013867245.1 Nitrosopumilaceae archaeon | reverse complement strand
TCAAAGATGGATGTTCCATAGTGTATTGCATGTGTTGTAATTGGCACCTGTGCTTTTTCTGTTAGAACATATTTTCCATCAAACCAAACATATTTTGAAAGTGGAAGTTTCATAGGAAATTTTCACCTGTAGTGTATTAATCTCTATTTATTTAGACCAGCCTTCTTTTGGAAATTTCATCCCAGCTACCCTTGTTGTCATATCTTCCAAATCCGCAAATCTCTCAACAGTTTTCCAATCTTCTTCTATCACTTTAGCTATGTTTTCAGGAACGTCTTCTTTCCATGATGATTCTTTTCCAAGTGCTGCATCATACAATTTTTCTTTCACTGATGCTGCTGAAAGTGATTTTCTTTCTCCTATCTTTGGTTTTAATCTGTACATCTTCAACATGTATCCTTCAGCTTTGTCGCCCGTATATGAAAAATATTCTCCTTCAACTCCTCGTAAAATTTGCTTACGTAGTTTCCATGATTTTGGTGATAGTAATGGTGGCATGTATTTCTTAAATGGTGCAAAAAATGCATAATCATCAGTAATTTGAATAGAATCTCCAAATACCGATTCTAACATTTTTTTTCTGGTTTCAAAATTAAATGGAAAACTCTTACTATTGATCTCTTTTTCGCCATCTTTGAAAACAACAGGCATTACCTTTACAATATCTGCATCTTTTTTTAATTCCTCAATAATTTCTACATGAGCTTTTGTAACAGGATTAAGATGTGCAAGATATAGTGCAGTAATCAATTAGATTCACTAAACAAATCTCATATTTCAATGATTGATTTTTTAAAAATTTTATCCGTATGATTCGTATTTGACTTCAAAGCTTCCGTCTTCACGTTTGTCATGTTCTGTGACAAAGCCTTTTGGTTTTAAGAAATCCATTACACCATCAATTGTACCTTGCCAGCCACAAACATAGAATATTGTATTTTCTTTAGTAATTTTATCTCCAATTAATTCTTCTAATGGAGACATTCCATTATCTCTTGGTCTTAGGAATGTTTCAACTCTGCCTACTTGACCTGCCCATGACCTGTTGAACCATTCTTGAGGTCTACTGATTGCTGCTCTATACTTAAAGTTCCATTCATTCTTTCCTCTACTAATACTCTCATTTTCTAATTCAGTTAACAGATCTTTGTAACTCAATTCATCCACATAGCTGGCACCGTGCAGTACAACAATCTCTCGTTTGTCTCCTGAATCATGTAGATGCTGTGCAAAACTAACAAAAGGTGCTAGACCTGTTCCTCCACCTATACAGATTATTCTTCTATTGTCTTTTTCTCCGTTTGGAAGTTCTTCGTTGATTAATAATGCTCTGCCAGTTGGTTTTAACCAGAGAATTTCATCTCCTTCTTTTGCATTGAATAATTGTGTAGTTAATCTTCCTGGAAGTGGTTTTCTAACCCATCTAATTACAAGCTCAATGTAATCTCTGTTTTCTGGATGTGATGCAATTGAATATGCTCTTCTAACAATTTTTCCGCCCTCAACAGGATTTGGCAATCCAAGTGTGATAAATTGACCCGCTTTGTACTCTGGAACTGGTCCTTCTTTTGGAACTAATCTAATAATTACAAGATCTTCTTTTAATAACTGAACATATGTGATTGTTGCTTTGTTATCTACTACCATAACGATTCAATCATAATATTGACGGTTAAATATATTGTGTTAATTTCATACATCGATTTTGTGTTTGACCGCTAAACGTTAATAACCAATTTGAAAAATGTAATTGATTCAGAATTCTGAATGTGGGCCGGTCGTCTAGTCTGGTAGGATAGGTGCATGGCATGCATCGGATCAAGGGTTCAAATCCCTTCCGGTCCACCATTACTTTTTTAATTTTGCAAGCATTTTTAGTAATTCAGAATCTGCATCTTTTGAAATTTCTTTAATTCTTTCTTGAGAAATTGGAAATTTTAGATTAATTATTCCCTGCAATGCACTTTTTCTTACTTCTACATTTGTATCTAAAACTGAATCTAGAAAAATATCTTTAGCTTCTTTAGCTTTCAGATGATTTAGTGCACCAATTGCACATGATCTTACCATTGAACGTTCATCTCTTGCAAGTTTTGTAATGTTAGGAATTGCAACTGTTTCATTTCTGTTTGCTAATGCTAGCGCTGCAAAACCTCTGATGTTCTTACTAGTAGAATTCAAATTTTGAATTAAAAAATCTGAAATTTTATTTTTATTTAATACAAGTGAACTAAATGCTTCTCCTCTCACTTTGATATCATCATCATCTAATTTTGAAATAATTTTTTCTAAAACTTCTGGATTGTCTGTTTTATCTAGAGTCTCTAAAATTTTGATTTTTTCTTCACTACTTCCAGATTCTAGAACTTTTACAATATTTTCCAAATTCTAAACAAAATCCTATTTTCTAGTTAATAATGGTTCAAATCTTTCAAAAAAAATTTACTCATACTAGAAAAAATGCTTCTAGCTTTAAATTATCCTTAAATACCAAATTTTCCATGTCGACTGAAGCAAGAGACACCATATTCATTGGTAAAAAGCCATTGATGGCATATGTTACATCAACATTAATTCAATTGGCAAACATACCATCCGTAAACATCAAAGCTAGAGGACTCAGCATTGGACGTGCTGTGGATGTAGCTCAAATCATTGCAAGAAAAACAGAAAATGCAGGATACTCTATCGGAGAAATCAAAATAGGCTCAGAATCTTTAGAGTCTCAAGACGGTAGAACAAGAAATGTTTCAACAATAG
>JACENB010000044.1 GCA_013867245.1 Nitrosopumilaceae archaeon | reverse complement strand
ATCCAATTCCTAAAATTGGAACAGTAGAAGAATCTGGATTCTCGCAATCTTGTGTTGAAACAGGTTGTTACACACCAAGTGTATTGACCATAAAATCTGGTACTGTTGTTACCATGACAAATACTGATGGAACAGGAATTCACACATTTACATCAGGAACTGTTGATGGAGAAGTTCCAAAACCTGATGGAATGTTTGATTCAAAAGTATTGATGTCTGGAGATGCATATGAGAGAAAATTTTCTCAAAAAGGAAATTATGATTACTATTGCATGCTACATACTTGGATGACTGGCCAAATTATTGTTGAATGATTCTTAAAATTAATTACAAAATTTAAACAAATTTTTAGATTATGATAAAAAACTAAACATTATTTCTGAATTTACTTCATCATAGTTATGTTCTTCTTATAGAATAATTTCCCATGAGTCAAACAATACAATACGGTACACTGCTAAACAGACTCTTTGATTTGGATACTTGCATACGATTCGCTGCAGTAACAAACAAGTCTGGAGAAATCCTTGCAAAGGGATCAAAACCTAATACTAAACTTTACTTGTCTCCTGAAGAAACTCAAGAAACAATACATCATGCAATTAGTGCATGGAGTTCTAGAGAAAAACACTATGACAAAATTGGTGAAGGGTTGTACACTTTGGCAGTTTATGAAAAACTTCGACGTGCAACAATTCCATTACCAAGTGGAAATTTGCTTTTGGTCACAATAGATAATGCAGGAGGACAACAGCAGATAATGGAAAAAATTCTCAACGAAGTAAAAATTCGTGATATTTCTGGAACCATTTCAGGAGCCTAGATATCTAAATTTTCTTATTTTACAGTCACGGATTTTGCTAGATTTCTAGGATAATCTGGATCTGTGTCTTTTTCTAATGCAGAATAATATGCTAAAAGTTGAATTGGGATAATCTCTGAAATTGGATATAAAATTTCACTAATCTTTGGAATTTCTATCCAGTAATCATAAACATCACTCTCAATATCTGATACTCCGATAATTTTTGCCCCACGAGCTTTAATCTCTCGTGCACTAGTTAATGTGTCAGCATATGTTGAATCATTTGGATTGATCACAATAACAAAAACGTCTGTATCCATTAATGCAAGTGGGCCATGTTTTAATTCTCCACCTGGAATTCCCTCTGCATGAATGTATGTCAATTCTTTTAGTTTTAATGCTGATTCAATTGCAATTGGATAATTGATTCCTCGGCCTAAAATGTAAATGTCTGATACTTCTTTCAATTCTTTTGCAATCTCTTGAATTTTATTTGTATTTTCTAACATTTTAGAAATTGAAATTGAAAATTCTTCAAAACCAATTGTAATATTTTCACCTAACTTCTGAACAATTTTGTAAAGTATAATTAATTGTGCAGTAAAGCTTTTAGTTGCAGCTACTCCTATCTCTGGTCCACAATTCATTCCTAATACAACATCTCCTTTGCGTGTAAGAGATGATGTTAGTAAATTGACTATGGAAATAATTTTACAGTTTAATTTCTTTGTAATTCTTACTGCTTCTAAAACATCTGCGCTTTCTCCACTTTGAGAAATTGCAATTAAAACTGAATTTTCTTCAATTGTATCTGGTGCAAATTGAAGCTCACTTGCTATTATTGGTTCAGCCTTAATTTTGACATATTTTGATAAAATCTGTTTTGCAATTAATGCTGAATTATAGCTGGTTCCACTGCCTGTAATGTAGATATTTTTTGCATTTTTGATAAGATTTGCAGCATTTTCGATACCTTCCACTGTTGTTTCTCCTGCCTTTAGAATTACATCTGGTTGTTCGTAAATTTCTTTTAGTGTAAAATGTGCATAATCACCTTTGTATGCATCTCCAAATTCTTTGGAAACTTTTGTAATCTCATGTTTTATTTTATTTCCATTGAAATCTAAAATTTCAAATTCTTTATTCTCTAAAATTATAAAATTACCACTTTTCATGTATATTGCATTATCTGTATATTCTATGAAACCTAACACATCACTTGACAAAAAAATATTCTCTTGTCCAACTCCTACAATTAATGGTTCGTGGAATCTTGCTGCTGCTATTTGACCGTTTTCAAACATTGCAACAAATGCATAATGTCCTTTGATTACATCCACTGTTTTCATTATTGTTTCTTTAACATTTTTTGTAGATTCATAATTTTTTTGTAACAAATTTGCAATTATTTCACTGTCTGTTTCACTTTTGAAATTATATCCTTCATCTTCTAATTGTTTTTTTAACTCTTCAAAATTTTCTATAATTCCATTATGTACAATTGCAATTTTTCCAGAATTACTTGGATGAGGATGTGCATTGAGTTCTGTTACTTTCCCATGAGTTGCCCATCTTGTATGACCAATTCCAACTTTTCCTGGTAGTTTATCTAATTGTATTTTGGAATTTACCTCATTTACTTTTCCTGTTCCTTTTTTTAATTCAATTCCGTTATCTGATTCGGTTGCAACTCCGACACTGTCGTATCCCCTATACTCCATTCGTTTTAATCCCTTCACGATTATTGGAGCTGCAATTTCATTTCCAGAATATCCGATAATTGAACACATGTAATTTTATCTGATAATAGGGGTATTTACTGATAATGATGCTATGATTAGTCTGCTTTTGGTGCTTCAGCAGGAGTTGCTTCAGCAGGAGTTGCTTCAGCAGGAGTTGCTTCAGCAGGAGTTGCTTCAGCAGGAGTTGCTTCAGCAGGAGTTGCTTCAGCAGGAGTTGCTTCAGCAGGAGTT
>JACENB010000126.1 GCA_013867245.1 Nitrosopumilaceae archaeon | reverse complement strand
GAAATTGCAGCAAAATCGATACTAGGTAATTTAGAATGAAGAAAAAAATTGTGATAAAACTATCTGGAAAAGTTTTTGGAATGGATAATGCCAAAATTATCCAAAAATATGCTGATTTTCTTATTAAAATTAGTAAATTTTGTCAACCTGTTGTGATTGCAGGTGGTGGAGTAATTGCTAGACATTACATTTCCCATGCTAGAAATTTTGATGCTGATGAATCAACATTAGATGAATTAGGAATCGAAATTTCAAGACTAAATGCAAAGTTGTTAATTTATGCACTAAAAAATAAAGCATATTCACACCCACCAACTACTTTACCAGAAGTCAAACATGCAGTCAATGATGGATTAATTGTTGTAGCTGGAGGTTTGCACCCTGGTCAGAGTACTAATGGTACAGCAGCATTAATAGCTGAAAAAATAAAAGCAGAACAATTTCTTAATGCAACTGATGTTGATGGTGTTTATGATATGGATCCAAATAAATTCAAAAAAGCAAAAAAATTCAAAAGCATTGAACTAAAAAATCTAAAAAACATTTTAGTTCATGAAGATTCTGTAGCAGGAGGATATGATTTAATGGATATTGTTGCTCTAAAAATTATAGAACGTTCTAAAATTAAAACTAGAATTTTAAAAGCAGAGCCAAAAATTATTGAAAAAGCCATCAAAGGTGGAAAAGTAGGAACTGAAATTATCTTATCCTCTAAAAAATAATTAACTTTGATTTTGTATTGTGGGTCTAGTTTGAGACCAAATCTGTATCTCATTTTTAGAATATTCGGCAATTCCTGAATCTATGAGTTTTTTAAATATTGAAATGGCTTCTTCTTTTTCTACTGCTTTTGATTGAGCTTTGGTAAATCCATCATTATCTACAATTACAGCAACATGTCCATCTTCAGATTCAATTACTGCTGTAAATTCTTCTTCTCCTACAGGAAAGAATTTTCCATCAATTTTCTTAGTTGTTAAAGTCAACATGGAAAATCCAGCAACATTGAACATTTTCATTTGAGATTTACTTGCTCTTTCCTTTCCTTTTTGAACAGCTTGAAAATATTGCATGATTTTCACCCTCTGGAATGGTATAATAACTATCTAATATTTGATATATTTGAGGTTAGATTAAGTATGAATCCTAAAATCTTTGTTTTTGTTGCAGTTTTAGCACTTGGTGCAATTTTAGGTGGAATTCTTCTTTCAGGACCAACAATGGTGGCTCCAACTTCTGACAATACCAATGCCGCCCCAACTATTGAATTACTTGAAGTTGATTTGGTAGATATTTCTGTTACAAAAATTAATGAGCGTTCAGCAACTATTGAAATTGCATTTGAAATTTTTAATCCTAATCCACGTGCAGTAATTGTACAAACAATGGATTATAATCTGTTTGAAACTGGCTTTTCTAGTTCTGAACAATTAGCTGGTGGAACAATTGGTAGTAGACCTGAAGGAATGGTTGAATTTGGTTCAAATTATTATACATTATTAGGTGATAATTCAATTGTTCTAAAAAAGAAAATGACAATACAGAATACTTCGTCTTCTAGTGAACTATGGAAATCATTACAGTCTGAATATGATCTTGGTGAATCAGGTAGTGCACAATGGTGGGTTTATGGAACAGTTTACTTTAATCTCAGTTCTATGACCAGTGGGCAAGAAAATACTGTTCCTTTTGAATTCTTCAGATAGTATCATAAAATTTTATAATTATGATAATATGTTTTTAGAAAAAAATTATTGATATATGCTATAAAAGGACGTATTGTTATTTTTTATCAAATGGCAGAAGCAAGTATGGCAGCTTATGGCGCCGCAGCAGGTGTAGCAATCGCACTAGCAGTAGTGTGTTTCGCTCTTCGTGGTAAAGGACACCCTGAACCACTAGATTAATCCAACAAAGGAATTTTCCTTTGCAATATTTTTAATTTCTTTAGCTAATCCTTGCTGCCGAATTTTCCTAAACCTAACATTTCTCCAATGTCGATCTGTTTACTATTCTTCTTTTTCATAAAACATCTTTCAAAATATTGACAATCAGTACATTCTGTTGATGGTTCTAAAATTGGTGCTTTTTGTTCTTTGAGAAGATTGTTTAGTACTCTTACTCTTCGGATCACTTCTTCAAACATTTTCTTATTTCGTGTAACAGAAAACGTTGTCTCTTTTCTATCTCCACTGATATAAACAATCATTCCCTCGTGTTTATCATATATCCATAAACATGCATTAAGATATAGGACATCGTTTGCAAGTGGATTTTCTAATTCTTTAGATGCTGATCTGAATAATAAGACAATATCGTCAACAAGCATGTCTGTTTGTCCTTTTAGTTTGATATCTTCAATTTCAAATTCTTTTGGTTCACTTCCGTATTGTAATTTTCTTAATAATCCTGAGAGAAGTTCATTGAAACCTCTTCTTTCTATTTCTATAGAGTCAATTCTGTCATAATATGAACGTCTTAAACATTGAACTACTTCTTGTAAATGAATAGTTTGAAAATTTTTTGAATCAATGTTTAATTCTAGTTCTGTTCCGATTGAATCAAGTGCATTTTTAATAGTTGACCTATAATCTCGATCTCCCATCATGATAAATTACCTCGTTTTATGCACACTTATACTTTAGCTCATTATTTGAGTTAAAAATTTTGAGATTTTGCTTGAAAATGCTAATGTCACAAAATGAACTCCGAATCCTAAAACTGCTCCAATTACTAAATTCCCTGTTCCAAAGTAAATCCCCAAGAAAATTCCTAATGGTGGCAATGAGAAAATCATGGCCAT
>JACENB010000065.1 GCA_013867245.1 Nitrosopumilaceae archaeon | reverse complement strand
CCATCTTGGAAAACAAAGCATTGGTCATCAAGACCTAATGATAATGTCTCAAATAGGTATCCTAGAGTAACACCTGTTGCATGTTTGTGTACTGTGGAACCATCTCTTCCTTCAAAGTGAATCCAACTTGATTTGATTTGGTATGCTGGTGCTGAAAAGTCAAAGGTATCACCAAATATTCTTACTGAAATTGCAGCGTGTGCGTGATCACTTCCCAATGCTCCTGCATTCTCAGGTCCACCTGGAGCGGTACTTTGATCCATTGTAACAAACATCCATCCTGCATATCCTACGATTACTGCAATTACTGCCAAAACCCCAACTGCAATCAGAGTGTTCTTTCTTTGCTGTGCTGAATGTTTTGTAGCATAATTTTCACGTTTTTGTTCACGTTCTCTTCTCTCTTTTCGGCCCATAGGATGTTCAAACTCTCAAATTTGCCCTAATTAACCATTCGATAAACTCGTATCAGACATAATGGTTTTCTAACAAATAATAAATAAAATCACAAATTGCTGAATTTATGACGTGTATCTTTTGTGATATTTTAGATGGTAAAAGAGATGGTCATATTCTGTATGAAGATGACTTGCATGTATCATTTTTGGATAGATATCCAATTGACGTAGGTCACAGTTTGGTAATTCCCCGTGAGCACCATGAGAGAATTACTGAGATGACTCCTGAAAATGTTGGAAAACTTTTCTCACTTGTTCCCAAGATTGCCAAAGCTATTTTGACTGGCGCACAAGCTGATGCATTTAGTATTGCTCAAAATAACGGGCGTGCAGCAAAACAGATAATCCCACATGTGCATATTCACATTATTCCAAGATACAACAGTAAAGGAACAATTTGGACTAAACGACAAATTTCAAATGATTCTGAACTAGAAGAATTGGCAAAAAAGATTCGCAGTGCTATTTAGTGTGGCCTGGATTATATCTTAAAATCGCACCAATCTTTCCAAGACTTGCTAACATGTTTCCATGCTCTGCACTTCCTGATATTACCTCTAATTTTGAACCTGTCTTTGATGCTATTAGTTCTAAATAATCTACAATATCTTGCTCGTTTGCTTCTACTTCCATAGAGTTGCAACTTGGACATGGATTGTTGGTGTATTCAGTTTTCTTTGGAATCACATCGGGTCTTTCAACAATGTCTTCTTGAAGGTGATTACATCTTTTACACAATCCTTCAACTCTGTTCAAGTTTGTATTATCCGTAATGATCAGAGTTTCTACAACATTGTTTTTTAGAAATTCAATCACTTCCTGCAATCCGTATGAACCTTTTCCAGTGTTTCCGTTAATTTCTCTAAATAATGCTTCAACCAATTTCTTCTCTTCAACCAGTCTAAAGTTTCCTAAAATGTCTGATGATTTTGCAAATGCTTCTCTTATCCCTTCTGCACCTGAATATGATGAATCAATTGTTGCAATAATGTTATTTTGTAATCTGTATTCTAGATAGTTTCCATTGATGAAATCTTCTTTTGTAGGACCTGGTCCTGAAATGACTAGTCCCTTTACAGGATAAATGTCGATAAAGTATTCTCTTGTTGTCTGAGCAACTCTGTTAAAATAATATGTCAACTCCATCTCTCTGAGTTTTTGGAATCTTTTTGCAGACTGTCCACCTTGTCTATGTTTTCCTGCTACTCCTGAACCTGTTTGAGATAAAACCTCAATTTTATCTCCGTGTAACAAACCCCACCCTGCATCCTTGGAATCAATTGCCAAGAATCCAATCAAATTATCGTCTTTAAGCATGTCTTTTAGAATGTCTACATGGAAATGATCATCACATCTGTAGAGATATTGATTCAAATCTTTTGGAGGGTCTATCTCCCAAACTTTTACTACTTCACTTCCTAGTGGGCCTCCTTCTTCAGGTGGTAACGCACCACAAAACATCACTAGACCTCTTTCAGGAGTTTTCTTGTAGAGCTTCAATCTCTGAACTACCTTACCCAAGGAATCTACAACATGGGTTCTAGTAAGATCTGATTTGATATTGTCTGCTGTGCCTTGTTCTTGTTGAAGAGCACCAATAATTTCATGAAGTTGTTTTCCTTTTGGAATGTATACTGTTATTAGTTCCGTTCCACGACCTGATTTTCTAGATAACTCTTCCAATGTTTTTCTGATTTTATAGATTTGAACAGAATCTTGCTTTTCTATGTCTATTTTACCCATTTGTGATTTCTCCAAACTGTGCAGATATTAATTTTGATTGATTGTTTTGCATATTATGACAACTCATCAATTGTTTTTAGAAACACTTCCAATGGTTGATTTCCCCTTATTTTGATAATTTTTTCATCATTGAATACTAGAAATGAAGGTGTTGCATCAATTCCAATCTCTCTGCCAAAGTCATACAATGCATTTACCTTATTTTGATATTTACGTTCATCAAGACATTTGTTGAATTCTTGTAAATCCAAAGATACTGTTGATGCAAATCTATCCACCGATTCTCTGGTAACCCAACCTGTTCTTTCTCCTCCCCAATTCTTGTAAAGTTCATCATGATACTCCCAATACTTTCCTTGATCTTCTGCGCAATATGATGCCTCTGCAGCAAGCACTGAGTCAGGACCATTTAACGGAAAATCTTTGAAAACAAGTTTTACTTTACCCGTTTTTATGAAATCCTCATTTAACACATCTAGGGTATTTTGATGAAACTTGTAACAAAATGTACATTGATAATCCCCCCATTCTAAAATTGTAATTTGTGCATTATTATCTCCTAATAGTGGAGACCCATTTTCAATGAGTTTTGTTGGTGTCAAACTAGTAGTAGTTTTTTCTGATTCGGGATAAAATAAT
>JACENB010000080.1 GCA_013867245.1 Nitrosopumilaceae archaeon | reverse complement strand
CGATCGATATGGGGCTCAATTATTATCAAATTAAGAAGAATGTTCTTCGAGCTCGAAAATTAGTTATCAAAGCAACAAATACTGCTGGTTCAGGTCATCCAGGTGGTTCATTTTCAATGGCCGAGATTTTGGGTTGTTTGTTTAACAAGTATCTGAAATTTGATCCTAAAAACCCACAATGGGAAGATAGGGATCGTTTAGTGTTATCAAAAGGTCATGCAGCTCCTGGTTTGTTTTCTAATATGGCAGTTGCCGGATATTTTCCAGAATCAGAACTTGAAACGTTGAGAAAGTTTGGAAGTAAATTACAAGGTCATCCAGATTTGAAATGTCCTGGTGTTGAGTTTTGTGGTGGCTCCTTAGGTACGGGTCTATCATATTCTGTAGGAGTCGCACTTGCAGGAAAAATTGATTCCAAAGATTATCATGTCTATACAATCATCGGTGATGGGGAATCTGATGAAGGTCAAGTTTGGGAGGCTGCTATGACTGCTGCAAAATACAAAGTTGATAATCTAACAGTTTTCCTTGACAGAAACTTTATCCAACAGGATTCTTACACTGAAAAAATCATGCCTCTTGACAAAAGATTGGAAAATGATAATCTTTCTGAAATGTGGAAAGATGCTTCCAGATGGAAAACTGGTGACAAGTGGAGATCTTTTGGTTGGAATGTGATTGAAATTGATGGTCATCGTGTTGAACAAATTGATACAGCTATTACAAAAGCAAATGCAACAAAAGGAGTGCCGACAATAATCATCTCAAGAACAATCAAAGGAAAAGCTGTTGAACATATGGAAGACAATCCTGCATGGCATGGAAAGGCACCTGATTCTGATGTTGTTCCAATTATCAATATGGAGTTAGATTCTCAATTTATGATTGCACCATCAATTATTGCTGGTGATATGTCAAATCTTGAAAATGAAGTCAAAAGATGTGTTGCTGGAAGAGCAGATTACATTCACCTGGATGTTATGGATGGTCAGTTTGTTCCAAACAAAACATTTGATCATACAAAAATCAAAGAACTGCGACCTCTTACTGTTATCCCATTTGATTCTCATTTAATGATTAATGAACCTGTGAAACATGTCAGAGATTATGTTGATGCAGGAAGTGACATTATCACCGTACATGCAGAAGTTACAGATGAATCAAGTTTTGGAGAAATTCATGATGTTCTTAAACAAAACCAAGTTGGTGTTGGTTTTGCAATAAATCCTGATACTGAATTACCTGAATGGTCTTACAAATTCATTCCTTCCCTTGATCAAATTATTGTGATGTCTGTAGTTCCTGGAAAATCTGGTCAAAAATACATTGAAGAAACCCATGCAAAAATGGCTAGATTGAATACTATTCTAAAAGAAAATAATTTTTCAGGATATATTGAGGCTGATGGTGGAGTGAATCTTGAAAATATAGGCTCAGTTTTTGCAGATGGCGCTCGTGCTTTTGTTGGAGGTGGAGCAATTATTGGACAACAAGATGTACGTGCTGCAATTAGAGATTTTAGAACTGAGGTATTATCGTCTAGAAGACAATTGTTACTTGATAAAGCAAATGAACTCGGTGGAACTGAATTAGTGAATAAATGGATTGGATTACATGTTGTTGGAGAAAAACAAGAACAAATTAAAAAAATTGCAATGGAGAGGGGATATCTTTGAATGAACCAGTAATGACTGACATGCGTTCAGAATACTCAAAAACTCTAATTCAACTTGGAAAAGAAAATCCAAACATTGTTGTTTTGGGAGCAGATACCACCGATTCACTAAAGACATCTGGT
The DNA here is from genome assembly GCA_013867245.1 of Nitrosopumilaceae archaeon. The sequence continues at coordinate 1,077 of JACENB010000080.1, read as the reverse complement.
TTTGGAAAAGAATTTCCTAATAGATTCTTCAATGTTGGTATTGCAGAAGCAAACCTTGTAACGACTTCTGCGGGTTTAGCAGCATCTGGAAAAATACCTTTTGCAAGTACTTATGCCATATTTTTGCCTGGACGAGCAGTTGATCAAATTAGAAATAATGTAGCTTATCCTTCCCCACCTGGAAAAAAAGGACTCAATGTAAAATTTGTTGTTTCTCACGGTGGACTATCTGTTGGACCTGATGGTGGTTCTCATCAACAGATTGAAGATATTGCAATAATGAGAGTAATTCCAAATTTCCGAGTTTTTATTCCTGCAGACACAATTGCAGTTTCCAAATTAGCATATTTGATGGCAAATGAGTATGGTCCATTTTACATGCGAATGGCTAGATCTGCAACACCTTTGGTTCATTCGGATTCTCAAAATTTTGAAACTGGAAAAGCAATAACTTTGAGAGAAGGTTCTGATTGTACAATTGCAGCATGTGGAATTACTGTGAGAATGGCATTGGAAGCTGCTGAATCACTACAACAAGAAGGAATCTCTTGCAGAGTTTTAGATGTGTTTTCTATAAAGCCAATCGATAATGAAACTCTAGAAAAAGCCGCTCGTGAAACTGGATGCATTGTTACTGCCGAAGAGCATAATATTATTGGAGGAATGGGTTCTGCAGTTGCCGAGTCTGTTTCTGAATCATACCCTGTACCCATAAAGAGAATTGGTGCTCAAGACATGTTTGGTGAGTCTGCTAGAGACAAGGAAATTCCTTTACTTTTAGAAAAGCACGGAATAACATCTTTTAATATGGTAAAACAAGTCAAAGAAATTAGGAGTAAAAAAATATGAAAATCTTCCTTGACACTGCCAACTTAGAATCCATAAAAAAATTCAATGACATGGGATTACTTGATGGAATTACTACAAACCCATCTCTTATGTCAAAAGAAAAAGGAAATCCTAAAGATGCAATGGAAGAGATTACAAAAATTATCAAAGGTGATGTGAGTCTAGAAGTAGTTAGTACTGACTTTTCTGGAATGATGGAAGAAGGAAAACGATTGCGTCAATATGGTG
>JACENB010000070.1 GCA_013867245.1 Nitrosopumilaceae archaeon | reverse complement strand
TCCAATATCAGTTTCTGTGACAGAAATACTGATTTCTTTGGGTTCTGAACTGATTACTTCTGCATTCATGTATTCAGAAAAAGCACTTATTGCGGATATAAATCATATGAACTATAGCATGACAGAAAGCAAAATTTCACAAATAACACTAGAAAAATCCAAAGAAGAGTACTCTTCAGATGAAAATATTGAGATAAATGTCCAATTTTCGATTGAAGGGGGCCTTAGAGATGCATTCAATGAAGCAAATTGGACTAAAGCATACAATAACAACGATGTTTCAATGAAACTGAAATATGGTGTAAAATTGACATCTGGTGGTTTTAGAAAGAAGGAATTGGGAAGAACTATTGATTCTTATCGAAAAGCCGCTATTTTTTGGACTAGAAATCCAAAATTAGTTAATCCAATGAAAGATAGAAGAATTTGGGTTCAAGTTGCAAAAAACTTTGAGCCATTTATCAGACTAAGTGAAGAAGAAGTTAGAGAAGAATTCTTAGACTTTAATGAAAAGTTTGTATTCAAAGCATCTGATTTAGGAAAAGGTAAACACAAGATAGGAGCTGAAGTATTTTCATCATGGCAAAAACATGATTATACTGAACCAGGTAATATCAAAAATAATTCTAATGAAATAGAAGTCGTAATCAATTAGGATATAAGGAACTTTTTTCTTTGATTAACAATGGCAAAATATGACGGTCTATTAGGACAACCAATTCTTGAAGTCGAAGAACCTGATAAGGAAGGTGGAATAACTTTCATCTTTAAAGATAACAGGTTTATGTTTATCAAAGCAGTTGATGGAAAAATTGAAACCGTATCAATTCCAGAATAGGTGATTATGAATGGAAAAATTTGATAAACTCAAAATGTTGGAATTGGTAAAAGTTGAAGATCCAGATGCTGAAGGTGGAATGACTTTACATTTTCAAGAAAACATTACGTTGAAAATTAAAAACGTTGATGGAAAATTAGTTTCAGAATTTGTATAACTAATTTCTCACATATTTTTCATAATAACTTATTGCTAATTCCTGTACATCTGATTGAATAGATCCAGGTCTTTCTTTTCTAATTTTTTCAATTGCTTCTTTAGCTGAAAAATTTTTATATTTTATAAAATAACATGCAAGAATTGTTCCAGCTCTTCCTAATCCTGCAGCACAATGAACCATCACAGATTGATTATTTTTTATTTGATTTTGAATAAATTCAACTGCAGAATCTATTCCTTCCATATCAGGAGCATGAAAATCAGCTGTTGGAACATGTAGATAATCAATTTTATGAGTCCATTCATCTGGTAGAGGATTTTCAGTCATAGTAACAATTGATTTTACGCCTTGAGTTAGAAGCCAATCAAATTCATGAAGTGATGTAGGTATTCCTGAACCAGCTAATTTTTCGTCAATTAACCAAGAAAAATTCGTAGGTTTTTTTGTAATTTTTCCATGAACTTTTCTCCAAATATTACCTGGCTTACTCATACCATTATCTGATCAACACACTATATTTTTAGCATTACGAAAATATTGAAAATGAATCATTTTAAAAAAATTAAATTAATTTTAAAATTATGAAAAGTTAAATACTGTTTTATCAAAATCATATTGTGCCTACTGCTTATGTATTATTGAATTCAGATTTAGGTACAGACGTTTCAATAATTACTGAAATAAAACAAATTCTTACTGAGGAAAATGTGGAATATGAAGTTAGAGGAGTTTATGGAGTATATGATATTGTTTTAAAAATTTCATCAGACGATGCAGAGAAATTAAGAGCAATAATTACAAATAAAATTAGAAAAATCAGTAAAGTTCAATCAACACTTACTATGATGGTTATTGAAGAGCAAGAAAATCTATAGTTTTTTAATTTCATCAATTACTTTTAGCATATCTGATTCATTATTAAAAAAATGAGGTGATACACGAATAATCTTTTTTTCCATTATTTCCCTAACTGCTAAAATAATATTTTGTTTTTCAAGTTTTTTGACAACTTTTTCTGAATCAAAATTCTTGATGTTAAACGAGACAATACTGGTTCGTTTATCTGGATCCTCTGGACCGTATAAAACAACGTCAGGGATTTTCATTAATTCATCTCTAAAAATATTAGATAAATTTTGATTTTTTTTGCGAATATTTTCCATACCAAAATTTAACAGATACTTTACTGAAGATTCTAATCCAACAATTCCAACATAATTTCTAAAACCAGTTTGAAACTTTTCAGGTAAATCCTTAAAAATTAAATTATTATCATTTTCAATAATTGCAGATTCACCTCCAATAGTTTTTGGCTCTAATAATTCACTTGATTCCTTTTTACAATAAAATAAACCTGTTCCCATTGGTCCACACAACCATTTAGACCCATTAAATGACATAAAATCACATCCTAATTTTGATACATCATGTGTACCAATACACCCAATTGTTTGTGCACTATCAATAAAAAATGGGATTTCCTTTCCTAGTGAATCAGAAATTTTTTCAACAGGTAAAATGGAACCAGTATTATACAAAGCATGACTTATAGCTAATAATTTTGTATTATTATCTACATTTGATTTTAAATCATCGAGTTTAAAAAACCCATTTGAATCAATTGGAAGATTTCTAACTGAAATTTTATTTTTTAATTTAATCCATGGATAAAAATTGGAATGATGTTCATGAGTCATTCCTCTAATTATGATATTAGAGGAATCATCAAAAGATAAACCATTTGCAACAATGTTAATTCCATCAGTAGTACTTTGAGTTAAAATTACTTCTTCAGACTTGCAACAAATAATTTTAGCAATAATTTTTCTTACATTATTGAGTTTTTCTTCAATTAAACTTGCTGAATCGTTAGAATCAGGTCCTAGAGAATTATATGAAATTAGAAAATCATTCATTGCATTAATGCTCTGAGAAGGCATTAAAGAAACAGATGCATTATTCAAATAGATTTTGTTTGATATAGGAAAATCAGCAGAAATATCTTTTGACATTAAATTCATTATTATATCTGTAAAGTCCTACTTTGGTGTTGGATAAAAATCCTGAGATAAATCTAAATGATGATCTTAAGTGTATTCAAAATGAATTTAAAAATAATGTACCTAGTCTAGTTTTATGTTTAAATTCATTTCACAAAATTGAATTTTTAGATAAATTAATTTCTTCTATAAAAAATCCAATTATTTTTGTGGATATGGATTTGTTATATTCTGGGTATATTGAGTCAAAAATGATTAAAGAAAAAGGGAATGTAGAAATTTTTAGACCAAATAAGCTTGATTGGAAAGAAAGATTATCAGAAATTATTTGTAAAATTTCAGAAAAAGAATTTTTTATTATTATTGATTCGTTTAATGGAATTTACAATTTATTTGATGATTTAGAATCTGCCAGGTTTGTTAATTCATGTCTAATGCTACTTTCATCATTAAGTAAACAAAGTGATTGTACAGTTGTAGTAACTGGGATGGCTAAAAATAAAGATAATTATGAATGGATTTTATCTCCAGGCGGTAAACATGTTATGAAATTATCTAAAACTAATCTATATTTTTTAAAAAAAATTCAAAATAAACTCACAATTAGAATTATTGATAACGAACAGAATACAGTAAAAGAAAAAAACAAAGCGATCTAGATCAAACGCCGTTATAAAATTTGAAACGCCGTTATAGGTCTAAAAATTTAGGTAAATTATATTAAGCACGAATCTCGATTTAATTTTGTTATGCCAGTAGGAATTATTCCAGACATAAGTGAACAAATGTGTATCGGATGCGCACTCTGTGTAGAAATCTGTACAACACTTGGTCCTGATGTCCTTAGAGTAAAACCAGTTGAAGGCTGGAAGAGAGGTAAAGCATTTGTCTTCTACCCAGAAAGATGTATTTCTGATGGTGCATGCATCGGTGTATGCCCAACAAAAGCAATCTTTTGGATGAGACCAATGGACTTTACAGTTGGACAACCAGTTCCACTCTACAAGAACTCAGTCTTCGTCAAAGGTTGGACTGAATTAATCGATTAGATTAGTTCTACAATTTTTAATTTCTTTTTATTATTTTTAGTTAAGTTTACTTGTATCAAATCTAATTTTTAGAAAATTTGAATTTTGATTTCCAATTTGAAGTTGATTTCTTAGTTGGTTTTTTGGATAAATTATCCAACATGTCATAAGTAATAGTAAATCCATTTCCAACCATAGTAGCATCCTTATTGTAATTTTCTTTATGAGGAACAAATTCATCAGCTAAGTCTTTAATTTTTTTAGTTTTAAGATCAAACAATCGTATCTTTTTACCATTTTCCAATTCAATAATTGCATCACCACTTAATCCTTGAATAGAAAAAGTTTCAAAAAATCTAATTGTACCATTTTGTTTTAATTTAATTACACAATCATAAGTTAACTTACTTCCATAAAATAAAATTTCACGTGCAGAAATAACTGCATCTTCTTCAACATTTAAAACAATGATTGAATCTGCTGTGAGAGATACAGTATTTACAACATTTTCAGCAACAATTTTTCCTTCTGGTGCAGATATAGTTGTTCTGTGTTCTTGAATTTGAAAAACTCCAACTCTACCTTCTTTATCTTCAACTCTAAATTTTCTACCGTAAATATTACCTACAACTGCATTTCCATTATCTACAAAAATTTGTGCACCATTTTCAATTTTATATTTATTTTCTAGTGGTTCAATGAATTTAAAATCACCTTTAGTTAAATGAATATTAGTTTTATATTCTTGAGTCCATGAAGGGCTAGTAATACTTCCTTGCATAATTATAGGTCCATCATAAGTTAAACTTCCAGCCATAAAATTACCTTTAATAGATAATGTTCCTGTTGCTTTTCTTTCTAATTCAATTTCACCAAGAGTTTTAGAACCAAATAATCTAGTAGCAGTTGCATTTGAACGATTTAAAGCAGATGCCCATTCTTCAGCAGTTTTCATTTCTTTAGATAATTCTTGACCTAAAATCTGATTTTTCCTTCTAACATCTTCTTCGCTTTCATCAGAATAAACTCTAGAGTTTTTGATTTTTTCGATATCTGTGTCAGGATATTTTTTTCCAATTTTTAGATCATCGTATGCCTGTTTGATTTTAATGAATTGTTCATTTTCTCCTCCTCGATCTGAGTGAAATTGTAAAGCTAATCTTCTAAATGCGTCCCTAATCTCTTTTTCAGTAGTTCCTTCTACAATACCTAAAATATCATAATTAGATTCTACCATTTTTTTATCAACCTAGTTAGGATCTGTAATCATTTTCCTATACTTGTAGTTTATCACATTAGAGAATATCAATGATTTGGAAATTCTTTTAAAAATACTCGTAGAGTTAATTTTTTCTTGTTTTTAACAAGGCAATAATTGCTATTATGATGCCAATAATTGCAATTGGCAATACTACAACATATGCTCCATCTATTTCATCCTGTTTTTTATCATTAGAAACTTCTAAATTTTTAATGGTATTTTCTAATGAAGTAATTCTTTGTTCAAGTTTTGAATTATCATCAATTACTTCAGTTAAAGCCAAATCAGCAGATTGAGGAAATTCAATATATGATCTTTCTGCAATTGGTGGTGGATGCATGGATAAATTAACAGGTGTCTCCAATATTTTTCCAATTAGATTTGCCTGAAAATATCCTGATACAGTAGGAGTAATAAAGGCATAATATTTTCCGGGAATATCATGATCTGCTACAAAAGGTAGAGTAATAGTTTGAGTGTTATCATGTACAAATTGAATTTTTAATAATTTTCTTAATCCTTCAATACCATTTTTAAATTCTTGAGAATTTGCACATTCTAGTAAAATCGGAATATCAGGACATTCTTCTAACGGACTCACATACAATTCAAGTCCATTGGTCTCACCTGATATAACGGGTTCATTCATCCAACCAATTTCTACACGATATTCCCCAACTGCATCAACTGTATGCCCATATGCAATTCCAGCAAAACCGGGAATAAACAATAATGAAAGTAAAAGAAATTTGTAATTCATAATAAAAAATTAAAATCTAATTTTAAAAATGTTATTTTTGAGATTTGTACCACTAAGCATCCGCGTACATAGAAACTTCCCAAGCGGTAGGAGTTTGTGCAAATGCAGTATATTCCTTGTATTTTAATTCAGAATAAGTTTCAAGAAAATCTTTTGTAAAAACTTCCTCTAAAAAGTTAGAATCACTACTTAGAGCATCTAGTGAACCCTTTAGTGATACAGGTAATGAACCAATATTATATTCTCTTTTCTTTTCTGAAGAAAGTTTGTAAACATTTTCTTCAATAGGATCTCCTGGATCAATTTTATTTTTTATTCCATCAAGACCTGCTAATAGTAATGCAGCTTCTAACAGATAGATATTTGCAGTAGGATCAGGTACACGATATTCAATTCTTTTACTTTTTTCTTGATTTCTATTATACATTGGAATCCTTATTGCTGTTGAACGATTTGCTAATCCCCAACAAACATTGACTGGTGCCTCAAATCCAGGAACAAGTCTTTTGTAAGAATTAGTTGTAGGATTTGAAATAGCACATAGTGCTGATGCATGACTAAGTATTCCACCAACATAATATCTACCAGTTTGACTCATTTGAGCAACTTCATCATCGTGATCATACATGACATTAGTGTTATTTTTCCATAAACTTTGATGTGTGTGCATAGCTGATGCATTATCACCAAAAATTGGTTTTGGCATAAAAGTTGCAACTTTATTTTTTCTTTTAGCTTTGACTTTAACTAAATTTTTAACTGCAATGACATTATCAGCCATTCCAATCATTTCATCATAAACTAAATTAATTTCACATTGACCTGAAGTTGCAACTTCATGATGTTCTGCTTCAATTTTTATTCCAAAATAATTATACAAATCATCACATACATCTTTTCTAAATCCCTCAAGTGTATCCTTTGGTTGTGATGGATAATATCCTTCTTTGATATCTATAGCAGTACTGACATTTCCTTTGGCCCATGGTGATTCTTTAGATTCAATTGAATAACCTGAACCACCACCTGAATGGGTTGCAGCATATGGTGATGGATAAACACTAATTGAATCAAAAACAAAAAATTCAATTTCAGGACCCCAATTTGTGTGAGTAAATCCAAATTCTTCAAGTTTTTCTGCTGACTTATGTGCAATTCCTCTAGAATCTCTATTGTATCTATCTTCTTTGTTTGTACTCCCATCATAAAGATCACAAAAGATCCTTGCATTTTTTCTATGTCCTGGATCATAGTCACTTGGTAAAATTTTAAATGAATTTGGATCAGGCATTAAAATCATATCAGAATTATTAACAGATTTGAATCCAACAATTGAACTAGCATCTAGTTTTTCAAGACCATTTACAAAACTAGTTTCATCAATTGCATAACTAGGCATTCCAACATTATGAAGTTCACCAAAAATATCTACAAACCAAAAATCAATGAAAGAGATTTTTTCATCTTCAATAGTTTGTAGTACTTGTTTAGAATCCAATTACCAAATCTTAGAAATTATTTTACTAATGTTGTCTAGTAAGATAGAATTGTCAATAAAGTCAGGTAATTTTTAGGGTAAAAACTCTCAATTGAGTTTATTTTTTTGGATTTTCATCATTCCTTCTTCAAAGAAGAATTTTTCATCAAATATGGGTTTTAAATCATCCAACCATATTGCATTTTCATCATATTTTGCGAAAAATGGCATATCTACCCAATCAGGATTTCGGCCTTGTATGAATCTCAAGACAATTACTTTCTGATCATTTACACTTGTAGTTCCCATTACATGGACTTTTCCGGGTGTTGCAGACATACTTGGTCCACGAACAGTTCTAGCTATTCCACTAACCGAAGAATATGCTTTCTTAAAAATTTCATGCGCTTTAATTAAAGAAATTCCAAAGTAATGTTGAGCACCTGTATCTCTAACTACAAACATGTAATATGGAATACAACCTAATTCAACTTGTTTTGTCCACATTTTTGCCCACATTTCTGCATCATCATTGATATGTGTTAAAAGAGGAGATTGAGTTCTAATTTGAGCACCTGTTTTTCTAACTTCTTTAATTGCATTCTTTACAGCTGGTGTAGATAGTTCATTTAGATGATTGAAATGAGCCATAAATGCAAGATGCAAACCACTTTCAGTGATTTTCTTAAAAACTTGTAACATTTCTTGAGAATCTGAATCTGTCAAAAACTTGTAAGGCCAATATGCAAGTGCCTTTGTTCCAATTCTAATAGTTTTAAGATTTGGAAGATTTGCATCGATTATTGCATCAATATATTTTGAAAAGATTTTTGCTTTCATGATCATTGGATCACCTCCTGTAAATAATACATCTGTAATTTCAGGATGTTCTCTAACATATTGAACCAGTTGTTCACCCTCTTGCATTGCAAATTTCATTTCATCCATTCCAACAAATTGTGGCCATCTAAAACAAAAGCTGCAATATGCATGACAAGTTTGACTTTGGCTGGGGAAAAATAAACAAGTTTCTTTGTATTTATGTTGCATTCCGTATAATTTTGTACCATCATTTAATGTTGGAACATTAAGTTCCATTTGACCTGCAGGATGTGGATTTAATTGTAATCTAATTTCATTTGCAATTTTAGTTATTTCTTTTTTATCAGCATTATTTTTTAATGCATCAGCCATCTTATCATAATGTTCAGGTTTTAACATTCCTTTTTGTGGAAATGTTAAAACAAAAATAGGATCATTTGGAATATTATTCCAATCAATTAATTGCTCAACGACATAATTATTTGCTTTAAATGGCAGTACATTTCCTACAACCTCCATCTCAAATTGTTTTTCTTCAGAAAGTTGTTGAATTTGTGGAAGTTGACGAAAATTTGATAATGTATATGATTTCATAGAAGGAGTTTCGTTCCAAATTGATTTTTGATAGGTCATTTTAAGAATAGTGCTGAAACCCTTGTTAAAGGTTACATCAATTGTAGGCACAAAATAATGAGTAATAATTGGTAGTTTTTTCAATATAATCCTGATCGCTTAACATTTTATTCTAGAAAATAAAACAAAGTAAGACGACAAATTATGAGCGAAGACGATATTTCACAAATTTCTGTTGGCGAATTTGAAACTGTTTCACAATTATTGGCATCATCAGAATCACTTCAATTAGCATTTATCATCATGATAGTTGGAATAATTGCAATTGTTGCTGCTTATAGAAAATTTTCGTCATTAATTAAATCAAAAAAAATTTTTTACACTAGACCACATTTGTCAAAATTTGTACAAAATGCAGTATTACCATTTTTTGCAATTGCATTAATTTCATCAACAAATGCATATATTCAAACTTCAGAATTATTTGAAAACGATTCTAATTCATTAACAATGGAATTAACTCCAGAAGAAACTTTTGCAAAAATTCTCAATACTTTTAATATTTTAGTTATAGGCTATACCATTTCTCATTTAATTCCCATTATGCTTACAAAACGAGATAAATCAATTCTTGAAAAAGAAGATTTTGGTATGTGGTATGATATGCAAGGTTTTGTTGACGATAATGATCTTTTTCATAAATTATACAAATGGGTTGCACCAACAATTACACCAGAAGATTTTACTGATGAAGAATTTAAAAAATTATGTAAAACAAAAGAAGGAATTAATCAATTAGAACAACATCGTAATTCAAAGGGAAATCCTATTGGAAGTTATGAAAAATTAGTCAGCAATCCATTTGAAAAATGGAAAGAATCTGAAAGAGCAAAATATTTGAAATATTTTAACAATTGCGTTACTGGAAATAATCAATCAGGAAGAAAATTAAAACCAGGAGCAAAACCAGATGAAATATTTCCAATAGACATATGGAGAGAAGAGAAAAGAATCAATGGTTTTGAGCCATTAATTCCTAGTAATAGACCACCAGGATATGCACGAAAGAAAAGAGAAGGTATTCCTAAATCTTTTAAACAAATTTTACCAGTAGGAATTTTTGTTGCAACAATTTTAGGAATTGTATCATGGTGGGGAGTAGATTTGTTTGTATTAGCAACAGCAACAGGTGGACTTGCAATTGGTATAGGTTTAGCTCTACAAGAAACAATGCAAAATTATTTTGCCTATTTGATGATTAGAAAAGACAATATTTTCAAAGAAGGAGAAAGAATTCAATTAGAATCAGGGTATAACGGAATTGTTCATAAAATAACACCTAGAGTTACATATGTTAGAGATGCATTACATGAATCAGTAGCAATAATTCCTACTAGACAGTTGGTGACAGCACAAATAATCAACTATACAAAAGAAAACAAACTTGTCCCAGCACTAGTTACAGTAGGTGTTTCATATCTCAATGATCCAAAACAGGTAGCAGCAATTTTAGTTAAAATTGGAAAACGTGGAATGGTTGAAATTAAAGATGCTAAAGGAAGACACCTAGTTCGACAAAATAGATGTCCAAACTTGGATGAAAATAAATCAAGTTGTGGTTGTGATAAGGATTTACATGTAGATATTTCTCAACCAGTTGTACGATTTAATCAATTCAATGATTCTGCTTTGGATTTTTCAATGTGGTTGTACGTAAAGGATTACGGTTCACAATTTAAGACAAAAACAGATCTAAGAATGATAATGTATGAAGAATTCAAAA